>NZ_JBCNFP010000059.1:0-44344 GCF_050481165.1 Paenibacillus cisolokensis | reverse complement strand
AACGAATCTCACAAGCCTTATGTTTGCCAAAAAGCTGCTTTTTAAGATTTAACGAATCTGAGCCACCTTATTTACGATTTATCGCCTGAATTCGATCACTTTTTAGCAAATAGCGTTGCTCAGATTCGTTACAATTCCGAAACTTCGATTTTTCGCCAAATAGCGATTGTCAGATTCGTTAAAAAGCTGCTCCCCCTTTTCTGCTCCCCTTCGACACTGCCCCCTTACGCTGCCCGCTTCATCGCCTGCTCCGCTCTGTCGCCGCCACTATTCCTGCCGCTGCCGCTTCCCGACAGTAACAAAGAAGGGTGCTGCAAAAGCGGTCGACGCTATTGACGGCAACCATGCCGGGAAAGTCGTGCTTTTCGAGTAACTTGTTGGCATTGGCTCTCTCGCTTTCTTCCGATCGATCTGCTTTTACTACTGTACCTTAGCCGCTGCTAATCTGGCTAATCTATCGTCGCAGTCCCGCCCTTCACCACTACTCGTTCCTTGTCGCTGCCACGCCTTCACTGCTGCTGCTTTTCACTGCTATCCCCTTCGGCGCTACTATACTTTACTGCTGTACCCTAGCCACCGCTACTCCTTCACCGCTGTTCCGCCCTTGTCGCTTGCGCGACGTCCGCTTTATGCGGTATGCTGTTCCGTAAGCCCCGCTCTGGCGCAAACGTTTTCGCCGCCGGCGGAGAGGCATCGCTTCACCAATCGTCTCACCGATCGCTTCATCAGTCGCTTCATCAGTCGTTTCACCAATCGTCTCACCGTTCGCTACATCAGTCGTTTCACCAATCGTCTCACCGTTCGCTACATCAGTCGTTCACCGATCGCTTCAATCGCATCGCCAACCGTTTCGATATGCTGAAAAGAAAAAGTCCGGAGGGAAACGAAAGATTATTTTCGAAAGCCGAAAGGAGTGCCGTTATGGGCAAAAAACGAACGAAATCCAAAGCACCTTCGCAGCTGTCCCACCGCAACGTGTGGACCCGGAAGCCGCAAACCCAGATCGTACGCAACCGAAAAGCCGAACAGCGCCGATCGTGGTGCCGCAAAGGTACCGACGACGGCGCTGTTCTTTTGTTCGGGGTTGTGCCGCGATCCGAATCGACCGCGCTGCCGCTTTTAGCTTAAGCCTCAGGCTTTCCTTCTTCCAGCCGATCGACCGATACGGTATGGGTATTCAAAGGATTGTTGCCAATCTGAACCGTCGCCATTCCGTTCGCCACATCCACATGCTCGATCCATACCGGCTCGCCTTCCAAATGGACGGCTATCGTCTCTTCCGATTCGAAAATTTGTTTGGCCCGCTGCGCATTCATCAGCCTTTATCCTCCTCGTCCGTTTGCGAATCCGGCTCGACCATCGTATCGGTCGTCGTCTCGTCGATCAAACCATTGTGAATCGTTACCACGCCTCCGCCCAATCCTTCATTGACCATCCGGTCGATATCCATAAAATAATCGTCGCGGCCCTCCGCAGTTTTATCCGCCAACGGAGACTCGGGACTTTTGCTGTCCTTGCTCATAAACAATTCCCTCCTTACAACGAAAATATGCCCGCTTCGATTGGATTCCATGCATTGTGGGAACGCTTGTAAGAAAGCTTCTGTCGAAGCGGCAACAGCAGAAACGGTCGCAGCGAGCGGCGAAACACCCGAAACACCCGAAACACCCCGATTCTAAGGAGGGAGACGAAGGATGCATACGGTATGGAAAGGCGCCATCAGCTTCGGTCTTGTGCATGTTCCGGTCAAAATGTTTTCGGCTACGGAGGACAAAGATATTTCGCTCCGCATGATCCACAAAGTTTGCGGAGGGCCGATCGCTTACGTGAGGCATTGTCCGAATTGCGAAACCGAGGTGGCATGGGACGATATCGTCAAAGGGTACGAGTACGAAAAAGGACATTATGTGCTGTTCGAAAAGGAAGAACTGGAGCAGATCGCCGGCGAACGGTCCAAAACGATTCAAATTCTCGATTTCGTCGATCTGGATGAGATCGACCCGATTTATTTCCAAAAGACGTATTACTTGTCCCCCGATCAGGCAGGCGGCAACGCCTATAATTTGCTGATGCGGGCGATGTCCGAAACCGGCCGGATCGGCATTGCGAAAGTATCGATCCGCTCCAAAAGCAGCATGGCGGCCATACGCGTCATCGACAATTGCCTGGCAATGGAAACGATTTTCTACCCTGACGAAATTCGTCCCGTCAGCCAGGTGCCGGGCTTGCCTGAAGAGGTCAAGGTCAACGACAAGGAGCTGACGATGGCGAAACTGCTGATCGAACAGCTTTCCACTCCGTTCGAGCCCGAAAAATATACCGACGATTACCGCGAGCGGCTGTTCGACCTGATCAGCCGGAAAATCGCCGGAGAGGAGGTCCGCATCGCACCTCAGCAGGAACCCGCGAATGTGATCGATCTGATGGCCGCGCTGCAGGCCAGTCTCGAATCGATTCGCGTCTCCCCGGAAGGCGGCGCGCTCGACACCGGCGCGGCGGCCAAAAGCGGCAAAACCGCCGGAGTGGGAACAGGCGCAAAAGCAGATGCGGCCAAAAGCACTGCCAAAAGCGCAGCCAAAGGCAAGCCGGCAGCCAAAGCCGGCAACGACGAAACGGACGACAACGAGGCCGGCCGGGGCAAAACGGGGGCTGCGCGGACCAAAAAAGCGAAGGAGACGGTATCCTGACCGTCTCCTTCTTGCTGCACGCCTTCCGGCATTCATTCCTCTTTCGACTCGTTCACAATAATTTCGACTTTTTTGATCCGGTGAAGTCCCATTTCGCGAATAATAAACGTCAGTCCGCCATATTCCAGCTTGTCTCCGACGGCCATGTCCGGATTCATGTTGTACAGCCAGCCGCCGATCGTATCGACATCGTCATGCTCCAGCGAGCTGTCCAGCACATCGTTCACCTGCCATAGCAGCGCTTTGCCGTCGACCAGATACCGGTTCTCGCCGATTTTCTCGATTTCCTTCTTCTCGTCGGCGTCGAATTCGTCGCGGATATCGCCTACGATCTCTTCCAAAATGTCTTCGATCGTAATCATTCCCGCCGTTCCGCCATATTCGTCCAACAGTATGGCGATATGAACCCGTTCCTGCTGCATCCGCTTGAGCAGCGTCTTGACCGGCATCACTTCGGGCACGGACATGGCCGGCCGCATGATGGATTTCAAATCGAAGCCTTCTTTGTCGTAATTGAGAAACAGCTGCTTCGTATTGATCGTGCCGACGATGTTGTCCTTGTTTTCCAGAGCGACCGGAAATCTCGTGTATTGCTCTTTTTTAATAATTCGTATGTTCTCCTCCAGCGGCTTGTCCGCGTACAGGCACACCATATCGGTTCTCGGCACCATAATTTCGCGGGCGAGCAAGTCGTCGAAGTTGAAAATGCGGCTTACATAGCCGTATTCGGTATTGTTGATTTTGCCGCTCTGAAAGCTTTCGTTCAAAATAATGCGAATTTCCTCTTCGCTGTGGGCTTCCTCCTGCTCGCTTGCCGGACTAAGGCCGAACCATCGCACAAACATGTTGGCCGAGCCGTTCAGCAGCCAGATTAACGGATAGGCGATCCGATAGAACCAGATGATCGGACGGGCGACGAAGAAGCTGACCTTCTCCGCCTTTTGAATGGCCAGCGTTTTCGGCGCCAGTTCTCCCAGTACGACGTGAAGATACGTAATGATGAAAAAGGCAATCAGGAAAGAAGCCACATGCCCCAAATCGGCCTGTATGCCGAACCGATCCATAAGCGGATACAGCATCTTCTCCACCGCCGGTTCGCCGAGCCAGCCGAGTCCGAGCGATGTGATCGTGATGCCAAGCTGGCACGCCGATAAATATCCGTCCAAATTGCTGGTCACCTTCCGTACCGCCAGCGCGTTTTTGCGTCCTTCCAGTACAAGCTGGTCGACCCGGCTGGGACGAACCCGGATAATGGCAAACTCCGTCGCGACGAAAAAGGCGGAAAAGAAAAGGAGCACGACAACAATCAGCAAGCTCATGACGGCCTCCCTCCGTTCGTCATTTTAACTATTCCCGGTTTAGAATACCCTTTTTTCGTTCATTATCCTCATCTTTCCGCAACCGAAAGCTGCCGGATCGAATGTTTTGGCCGGGAATGACCGACACTGGTAAACAACGAAACGAATGAGGGGAGGGCGGCCCATGAGCAACGAACCCCATCTATGGAAGCCGGTTGTCCCGTTCGAGCCGGTTGCGACGGACAGTTATCCGAACGGCGGGGAATGGATCGCGCAAGTAAAATGGGACGGCGTCCGGGTGCTGGTCTACGCCGACCGGGGACAGGTCCGCCTGTTCAACCGGCGGCTGAACGAACGGACGATGCAATACCCGGAGCTGGCGCAGACATCCGATTACTGCCGGTCCGATACGTTCGTTCTGGACGGCGAAATGATCGCGCTCGAGGGCGGCAAGCCTTCGTTCCACCAGGTGATGCGGCGGGACGGCGTGCGGAAGGCAGTCAGCGCGGCGGCCGCCCGCCGGGAGGTGCCGGTCGTCTATATGGTGTTCGATGTGCTGTATGCCGATGGGGAGTGGGTAACGGCGCGCCCGCTGCGCGAGCGCCAGGCGCTGCTGGAGCGGCTCGTCAAGCCGGGGCCGCACGTGCAGGCGGTCCGCAGCGAGACGTCGCTGCGCGGACTGTACGAGGCGGTCGACAAACTCGAATTGGAAGGCGTCGTGTTCAAGGACTTGAACAGCGCATACGAAATCGGGGGCAAAGACAAGAGGTGGCGCAAGAAGAAGCGATTCCGCGATCTTGTCGCCGTCGTCGGCGGCGTCACATACCGGGACAACCTGGTCAACGCGCTGTTGCTTGGCCTGTACGATGCGGAAGGGCGTCTCTGGTACATCGGCCATGCCGGAGCCGGCGCCTTCACGCAGAACGATTGGCGGCATATGACCCGGGAAGCTGCCAGACTCCGGACGGCGGACCGGCCGTTCGCCAACATGCCCGTTCGAAGCCGCGACGCCGTCTGGCTGCGGCCGCTGCTGACCGTCAAAACAAATTATATGAGCTGGACGCCGGATATGGCGCTGCGCCAGCCGGTGCTGCAAAGCTTGACCGATCTGCCGCCGGAAGCGTGCACGTTTCAGTCCCAGGCGCCCGATCTGATCCGAAAGGAGGAACCGTAAACCGGTGCGCAAGACAGGCTCGATCACCGTCGAAGGCCATGAAATGACCGTGTCCAATCCCGACAAGCTGCTATGGCCGGAAGCGGGACTGACCAAACTGGCCTATTTGGAGAAGCTCGTTTCGCTTTCTCCCTACCTGCTCCGCTACACGCGCGGACGCTATTTGACGACAATCCGCTTTCCGAACGGGATCCACGGCAAATCGTTTTACCAGAAAAACGCGCCGCAGCCGAAGCCTCCGTTCGTTCGCACCGCGCAGGAAGGCGACATATCGTACGTCGAGCTGGATTCGCTGCCTACGCTGCTGTGGCTCGGCAATCTGGCCTGCCTCGAATTCCATGCGTCATTCGACCGGATCGGAGAACCGGTATACCCGACGGAATGGGTGCTGGACCTCGACCCTTCGCGCGAGGAAGAGCCCCGCATTATGGAAGCGGCGGCTTTGACCGGCGAATTGCTGGCTTCGCTCGGCATCGCTTCCGTGCCGAAGACGTCGGGCGCCACAGGGATACAGATTATCGTGCCGCTGGCGTCGCGGCTCTCCTTCGACGAGCTGCGCCAGTTCGGCCAATTCGTCGGACAATATCTGGCGACCAAGCATCCGTCGCTCTTCACCATCGAACGGCTGAAAAAAAATCGCGGCACCTTGATCTATGTCGATTATTTGCAGCATTATCCCGGCAAGACGATCGCCGCGCCTTATACGCCGCGCGCCCGGGTCGGCGCAACGGTCTCGATGCCGCTCACGTGGGAGGAGGTGCGAAGGGGCGTATCGCCGGCCGATTTCCATCTACTGAACGTCGAGCGCCGGCTGCGCGAGAAAGGCGACCCGTTGTCCGGCGCCGCCGGACAGGATTTGCGCCCGGTGCTCTCCTTTCTGAAACAGGGCACAAAACGATAAGTTCCGGATGGCCTGGCCGATTATTGCGGACATGGCGCAGCTATATCTTTTTGCATGTTTTGGAAGAAAAGCGAATAGTAATCGATAGGAGTACAGGCGAGGTTTGCCTTACGCTTTTCGGTATACCCAATTCGCAAAGGGAGGGAACCCGAATGTTCAAAAGCGACAAAAAGCTGGCCGGGAACGATACGACGATCGGCCATGGCACGCTGGCGGAAGGAAGCATCATAAGCGAGTCGGATGTGAGGATCGAAGGCGAATACCGCGGAGATATCGAATGCAAGGGAGATATCGTGCTCGGCGAATGCGGCATCGCCAGATCGAATCTGAAAGGCCGGGATATTGTCATCTCCGGCCAGGTATTCGGCGACGTCACGGCGTCCGGAAGGCTGACGATTACCGCTTCCGGCCAGGTGTACGGCAGCGTGAATGCGCAGTCGCTCCTTATTCAGGAAGGCGGTGTCTTTAACGGCAGCTGCCAGATGGAACGCCGGCCGGAGACCGCCCGCGCCCGTACGCTGACAGGCGGCGATGCGGCAGCGGCGGCGTCCAAGGAAGCGCCGGCGGAGAAAACCGACAAGGCGCAGCGCAAAGTTCAGGCCGGATAAGGTCCGAAGCCTCCGCCGGTCAGGCGGACACGTCCCGGCGATTGAAAATCCACCATGACAGCGCGATGAACGCAACATAATACGCGGCCAGGATGCCGAGCGAGAAGCCGAGCGTCATATCCTGAATCATGCCGCCTCCGTCCAAATATTGCGTCAGGTTGAGATGGACAAACAAAATATAATCGGCCCAATCGTATTCCAGCATCGCCAGCACCCCCGCCACGCTGCTGCCGATAAACAGCAGAAACATGGAAAGGCCGATCGCCAGGCTGCTGCTGCGGAATACGGTGGAGATCATGAACGACAGCGTCACCACGACAACCAGACTTACGAATTCCAGCACGTAATACCGGATCATATACGTTAGCGGAGGCAGCCCGTCCTGGCCGAGCAATGTCGAGTCGTCATAGCCAAATGCCGCCAGATTGACGGCGAATGTGGCGGCGAACAGCAGGACCGTTGCGAACAACGCGAACAGCAGCACCGAAATATATTTGGAAAGCAAAATTTTGGATCGCGTCCACGGACGGATCAGCAGCAGCTTGATCGTTCCGGCAGTAAATTCGCCGGCCACGCTCTCGCCCGAAATGACGACGGCAAAAATGGTTGCGAGCGTAAGCAAAATTTGCGTTTCCATCTTCATCATAAACCACATCGTCGGCGGCTCGTCCGCGGTCAAAAAGGTAGCCATTCCCGTAATGGATACGGTCAGGAGCAGGAGAATGCCCATCATGATCCATGTCCGCGCTCTCCGGTAAATTTTCATATTTTCATTGGATACAAGCTGCAAAAAATCAAGCAAGCTTCTCCCCTCCCGTCATTTCGAGGAATTGGTCTTCCAGCGACTTGCTCTGCGCCCTTATGCCGTAAACTTTAATGCCCGCAGCTACCAATTTGGCATTCATCTCCGCAACCGTTTCCCGATCGGCTTCGAAAGCGACGAACGCTCCCTCCTGAACCGGCGAGCGGCCGGCTTCCGTTAACAGCGCCGCGGCATCGGCGGGGCGGTCGACGTCGAACAGCACTTTCGACAGCACCTCTCGGCTTCCGATTTCGTCCTCCCGCTGAACGGGGCGCACATCGATCAGCTTGCCGTTCTGGATAATGGCAACCCGATCGCACATCAGCTCCATTTCCGACAACAGATGGCTGGAGACGAAGACGGTAATGCCTTCTTCCTTCGCCAGCTTTCGCAAATAATCGCGCAGCTCGCGAATCCCCGCCGGATCGAGACCGTTCGTCGGCTCGTCGAGAATAAGCAGCGAAGGCTTGTGCATAATCGCCTGGGCGACGCCCAGGCGCTGCCTCATGCCGAGCGAGTAAGTTTTCACTTTGTCATGAATCCGGGCCCCGAGCCCGACGAGCTCGACGACTTCGTCGATCCGTTCTTTCGTAATGCCCGGGATCATGCGGGCAAAGTGCAGCAAATTTCGATAACCGGATAAATATTTGTACATTTCGGGATTTTCCACAATGGCGCCGACATGCCGCATAGCCTTCTCGAAAGATGTGCGCACGCTGTGTCCTTCGATCAAAATTTCGCCTTCCGACATGCGCATCAGCCCGACCATCATCCGGATAGTCGTCGTTTTGCCCGAGCCGTTCGGACCGAGAAATCCGAACACTTCTCCCCGCGGCAAATCCAGCGTCAAACGGTCGATAATCGTTCGGCTCCCGATGCGTTTCGTTACATTTTTCAGCTGCACGACAATCCCATCATTGGTTGCCAACACGACAGCCCTCCCCTTCTGCCTTACAGTTCTACCGACAATTAAACATCATTATACCTGACGAACGGGAGGCTCCGATAGTTTCTTGCCTAAAATTTTAAAAACCCGGCCAGGCGCTCATCGATACGCCTTGACCGGGTTTTTCGAATTTCTGCCGTTCGTTGTCACAGCGGGGAGACGACGGCTTCCGCATGCAGGTTGACGGTATAAACGCTCTCCTGTTCGTCCATCTTCGGCAAAACGGCCGCCGCATGTTCCGGCTTGGACGAATACGTCTGCATGCCTCGCCGGATCTCGCGGTCAGGGCCGGGCTGCGCGGCATGGTCGGATGAACACGATTCGCAGCAGCCGAGCGGATGAACGATACGGAAAAATCCGGTGCGAAACAACCATTTCGCCTCTTCTATCTGTACCAGCTTATTACAGCCTACGCAATAAAAATATTCTGTCATCTGCGAAAATACCCCTTTCATTTCAATTTTTCAATATACTATATGTATCAAATCTCCAAAATATATGTTACATTATGTATCTTCACGCTTATAATTTATGCTATCGATTCATCGTTGTCAAGTATCGATATATCGAGAGACCTATATTTTTGTCGGCATGCCGTTCATAGCGCCCGAAAAACCGATAGGCATAATGGCCCAAAACAACTGCGGATGGCTCCTATCCTTTTCTTGACTTGTTACATTTTGTATCTTACAGTGGAGATAACAAGCGCAAGGAGGAGAAAGGATGAAGGTTTTCCATAAAAAGGAATTTTAATCCGGGGGCTCTCTCACCAAAAGCGGCTTACGTATTGGACGGCGACAATATCCGGCATGGTTTAAACCGCGATCTCGGATTTTCCGATGAGGACCGGGCAGAAAATATACGGCGAGTCGGCGAAGTATCCAAACTGTTCGTCGACGCGGGGTTGATCGTGCTTGCGGCTTTCATCTCTCCGAGCGAGGAGGATCGGAAGGCGGTGAGGCGCTTGTTCGCTTCAGGCGATTTCATTGAAATCTATGTCAAGTGTTCGCTTTCGGCATGCGAGCGAAGAGATCCGAAGGGGCTTTACCGGAAGGCAAGAGAAGGGGAAATCGGGAAATTTACGGGCATATCCGCCGCCTGCGATATTCCGAAAGAACCGGATCTTATCGTCGATACGGAACGTTTGACGGTCGAAGAATCGATTGCGCTCGTCATTCGGTATTTAACGGACAAGCACTATCTTGCTATATGAGAAAATGAATTATGATGAGGAAACAGTGTAAATGAGGAGACTTATTAGATGAAGAAACGGCGTTGAAAGGACGTTCTCTGCTTGCGGGGCAAGAAACCTTGCTTGTACGAGGCCAGTACGGCAAGCGGGTTGCGCACAAGCCAGATCCTCTTGGACCGGGGGAAAAGCAGATCGAGAAATTCCAAAATACAGTAGTACCGCGGCGACTTGTCGACGACAACGTCCGCCTCGCTTCCCCGCAGCAATCCGTTGTACATATCGAGCGCGAAATGCCGGCAAGCGTCCTCGAACGTGCGGTCCTGCACGATGCCGTTGTAAAATTGACGCAAGATGGATGCCCCTCCGTAAGGGCGCTTCGGGGCCGTGCGCAAATCGTACAAGCTAAGCAGAAACCACATTTCCTGGGTGGCGAAAATGCGGGAATGGTTCTGCAGGATGGCGGTTGCAAGCGAACTCCCGCTCCGGGGCAGGCTGAGTAAAAATACGAGATTTTGCCCATTCGGACCGACCATGACCAGCCTCCATAAGTCCCAGGATATAGTTACATTTTGTATCAATTATACCATAGAGGATTCATTTTGTATCAATCAAAATAAAAATATTTTTGCTTTTAAAATGGCTGGTAGGCCCAAAGTATCGTCCATTGTTCGGCTTCTTTCGCCACATAACATACCTGTCTGATCTCGAATTGTCCGAAGTAGCTGTTGTCGTAACGAAGCGTTACCGGGATCCGGTACACATTTTCCAGTTGGGGCTGTTCTTCGCTCATTCGCCACGTCGGCAGAAGCTCTTCCTGGCCGATCTCGTATTCGAACGTATTTGCGCCGAAATCCTGCATGAATACATGAGCCCGCCGCTGAATATAGCTGTCCTTGGAAAACCGCTCCTTCATCTGCGAATGAAAAAGCTCCCAGGAGCTGCCGAAATCGCCCAAACTTTCATGTGCCCAAAAGTTCCGCACCGCCTCGTACGGTTCCGAATGTTCCGCACCGCCGGAACGCGAGGACCATACGTTCCATATCCAGAACGCCCCGATCGCCAAGAGGACCCAGACAAGCATTCGGTATGAAGATCTTCTGCGACGCCGATACATACTTCGCCCTCCTATAGTGAAACAAGCTTGTTCACTATTATGTAAGGGCGCCGGCGTTTATGCTCGCCGAACGACCGGCCATCCGTCTAGCCGTCGCCGCCTGTCTGATGCTCGGCCAGAAGCTTGTGAATCCGGTCCCGCTCCGCGCCGTCGACCTGGTAGTAATAAATCCCGCCGATTCGGGTCCCGCTTCCCTTGATCTCGGTCGAGCTTATCGTTTTGATGCGGGGACGGTAGTGAAACAAAAAGGTTTTCATCTCGTCGAACGTCATGTTCGTCTTGACGTAGCCGGCCACCTGATCGAGCACCTTGTTCACTTGCGTCACATTCGAGAAGGTGAGCGTCTTGTCCATAATCGCCCGGATTACGGCCCGCTGCCTCTCGTTGCGCCCGAGATCGCCGCGCGGGTCTTCATACCGCATCCGCGAGAAGGAGAGCGCTTCTTCTCCCTGCAGCTGAATGACCCCTTTATCGAAATGATAACCGGAGTTGTCGAAAGCGAACGTATTGTTCACTTCCACTCCGCCGAGCAAATCGATAAGCGCGACGAACCCTTCCATATTGACTTTCATATAGTAGTCGATCGGATAGTCCAGGAATCGTTCCACCGTTTCCACGGTCATCTTCACACCGCCAAAGGCGTGAGCATGATTGATTTTGTCCGCCACGCCCCTCCCGACGATTTCGGTTCTCGTATCGCGCGGAATGTTGAATAGAAGCGCCTCTTCCTTGTCCGGATTGACGCTGATCACGATTAACGTATCGGAGCGCCCGGGGTCGCCCGGACGCTCATCTATCCCCATTATCAATACCGTAAAAGGCTGCTGCTCCTTATCCCGCTGCGCAAGGGGAAGACGCTCCGGACGCTTCCGGCCTTCCGGATTGCCGATCCCTGCATCGGGTTCGTCCGATTCGATCGGTTCGTACATCCGCACGACCGTCTGCTCGACGGAACGATACAGATACCAGCCGTATCCGGCCGCCGCCGTTAGGATGAGCAGCAGCGCGATACCCGAAATAAGCATGATGCGCTTGGCAAGCGGACGCCTCATGATCGTCACGGCTCCTTATCAACAGATTGGGCCGGGGCATCCGCGAGCGCCGGCGATTGCTCGCGGATGCCCCGGTTCAGACGCGGACGGCCTACGGCGTAATAAACCAGACCCGTCTTCGCGATCTCGCTTTCGTCGAACGCGTTTCGCCCGTCAATAAGCAAAGGTTGTCTCAACAGCGCCTGCAGCTTGTCGAGCGGAAAATCGGCGAATTCACGCCACTCCGTCAGCAGGCACAAGGCGTCGGCCCCGGCCGCCGCTTCCGCCGCGCTGCTGCAATAGACGGCATTCGGATGCTCCAGCCCTTTGCGGAAATTATCGGCCGCAACCGGATCGTACGCCCGGACGACGGCTCCCGCTTCCAGAAGACGCCCGATAATTTCGAATGCCGGCGACTCCCGGACATCGTCGGTTTCCGGCTTGAACGCCAGCCCCCACACGGCAATTGTGGCGCCGCGCAATTCGCCCAAATATTCGGTCAGCTTGCGCAGCACATTGTACCGCTGGTCGCGGTTCACCTCCACGACCGATTTCAGCAGCTTGAACTCGTAATCGACGTGTCCGGCGATTTGGATCAGCGCTTGCGTATCCTTCGGAAAGCATGACCCGCCGTAGCCGATTCCCGGCCGCAAAAACGAGGAGCCGATGCGCTTGTCGTAGCCCATCCCTTCGGCCACCCTCATCACATCGGCTCCTACCTTCTCGCAAATGTTGGCGATCTCGTTAATAAAGGAAATTTTGGTCGCCAGAAAGGCGTTGGAAGCGTACTTGATCATTTCCGCGCTGCGAATATCGGTCACGACAATATGCTCGGTAAGCGGACGATGCAGCTCGGCAAGCCGCTGCGCCACCGCCTCCTCCGACGTTCCGATGACGATCCGGTCGGGATTCAGCGTGTCCTTAACCGCCGTCCCTTCCCGGAGAAATTCCGGCACGGATGCGACCGCGAACGGATGACCGGAATGTGCGGCCACAATGGCCGCTACTTTCTCGTTCGTACCGACCGGCACCGTACTTTTCGTCACGATAATTTTATACCCGTTCATCGCCTGCCCGATTTCCCTCGCAGCCGCCTCGATGAACGACAAGTCGGCTTCGCCGGACGGCAGCGAAGGGGTGCCGACCGCCAATATGACGATGTCCGCATGATGCACAGCTTCTTGCAGACCGGTCGTAAATCGAAGCCGGCCTGCGGCGGCGGAGGCATCCATCATCTCTTTGAGACCCGGTTCATAGATCGGGACCTCCCCGCTGTTCAGACGGGCAATCCGCTCCTCCTGCTTGTCGACGCAAACGACATGATGGCCCAAATGAGCAAAGCATACTCCGGATACAAGACCGACATACCCCGTACCGACAACCGCCAATTTCATCGCCGCATTCCCCCGTCCTTGCCAAGCGTTATATTTTCAAGCAATGCTTTTCGACATCCGCCCACGTATCGTACAGCTCGACCGCATGGTCCGGCTCGGCCGCGATGCCGCTCTGCACGACGATGATTTCCAGATCGGACAACGCCTTGACCGAATGCAGCGTCTTGGTCGGAATATGAAGGACGTTGCCCGCCTTGACCCGCATATAGTTGCCGTTCTGGACAAATTCGCCCTCACCCCTGACGATCGTCCATACTTCCTCGCGGTTCGGATACATCCGGTACCCCAGATTCTTCCCTTCCTGCAGGCCGATCCGTTTCGTCAAGACGATCCTCCCGTCATCGTACCGTTGATGATCCAACACTCTGACCCAGCCCCATTCGCGCTCCTCAAACATCGGCGTCTGATTGTCGTCGATGAAATCCTTGATGCGGGGGCTTGCGCTCTTGTCGGTCACGAGTATGCCGTCCGGACTTGCGGCGACGACGACGTTCGATAAGCCGAGGATGGCGACCGGTATATCGGTCTCGTTGATGAGATGCGTATTGTGGCAGTCGTCCGCAATCCGGCCTTTGCCGATGAGCCGGTTCGGCATCTCTTCGGTCAGCGTGTTCCACGTTCCGAGGTCTTTCCAATATCCGTCGTAGGGAACGACGACGATATTCCTCATTTTTTCAACCACTTCATAATCAAAGCTGATTTTAGGAAGTATTCTGTACTGTGTCAGCATCTGTTCGTATTGAATAGGATAGCCTTTTTTCAATAAAAGGTTGATCAAATAATCTAACTTAAATGCAAATACACCGCAATTCCAAAGCGCTTGCTTTTCAATAAAATGAGCGGCCAGTTCTTCCGATGGCTTCTCTTGAAATCGGATAACTCTGCGATAATATAATGGTTTATCATCTTGTTCCGCCAAAATATAACCATACTTTGCTGATGGATATGTTGGTTGTACGCCCAACAAAGCCAGATCAGCCTCTGAATGATGCAATGACTGATTCAAATAATCTAGAAAATAAAAAAAACGATCCTCTACATAAGGATCGACAGGTAGAACAATTATCGTTTCATCTAAGTTGACACCCTTCATGGAATATAAATAAGTGGCTGCTAATGCAATAGCTGGGAAGGTATCTCGCCGTTCCGGTTCCACAATCAGCGACACATCGCTTCCAAGTTGATTTTTTAAAATTTCCACTTGAGCTTTACATGTTGCAATAATCGTCGATGTCTGCAATCCAACAGACTGAATTTGTCTCCATACACGTTGCACCATAGATTCCGAAACATTGGTCTCTTCGTCTCTCAAAACTTTCAGAAATTGTTTAGATCGGGAATCGTTAGACAATGGCCACAAACGTTTACCCGATCCACCGGAAAGCAGGATGAGTTTCATACCACCAATCACCTGTCCTATTATCTTTCTCAAGCTTTTCTTGTAAAAAGCTGCAATGTCTTATTACGATCATTCCTATAGCTTTTAATATACATGTAAATATAGAGCGGATTGTTATATACATACCTTTTCCAAAGTTTACGAGGATTAAACATTAAACGATACAACCACTCAAGTCCTAAATTCTGCATCCTTTTGGGAGCTCTTTTTATATTCCCCGAGATGAAATCAAATGCTGCGCCTACGCCAATCATTATCCCATTGATTCTATCTTTATTCTGCAGCATCCATACTTCTTGTTTTGGACAACCTAACCCCACAAACACAATATCGGGTTCAGACGAATTAATTAATTTCACCACTGCTTCCTCTTCGCTAGCATTAAGTTTTCTAAAAGGCGGAGAGTGCTTGCCGACAATATTCACACCGGGGTATAAATCCAATAGTTTTTTTTCCAATTTATCTAGTGTTTCGTTGGTACTCCCGTATAGGTAAATTTTATACCCTTTAACTTTTGACAACTTACATAATTCCAACATTAAGTTCGGCCCGTCTACCCGATCCTGGTCTTTATATCCTAGTTTTCTTAAAGCCCAGACGAGCGGCATGCCATCGGGAGTACAAATATCAGATCGATCAAGAGCTTCCCTAAATTCTTTATCTTTTTTTGCGGTTACTAACGAATGAGTGTTACAAATACACACATACTTTGATTTTTTCTGTTGTATCCATTCCTGGATCGTATCAATAGTCCGTGTAAATCCAATCGCCGAAATTTTTGACCCGAGTATAAATCCGGAATGTTGAACGTCGTCATGCACGGTTCCTCACCCTAATTGAATTTTGATAAATTCTTATTAATATGTCGTAATTTAATTGTTTAGAATATTTCGATTTAAATAAGTCATGTGAATTAACACAAAGGCTTCGGTGCTGCTTGTAACTTAATGCTTTTTCTAACACGTGTCTTAAACTTTCTACATCAGATGATTGAAAATGAAATCCTGTATAACTGTCTCTGACAACTTCTTGTAAAGAGCCGATTTTGCTGCATATGACAGGTGTTCCTACTGAATAGGCCTCAATAATCGTCATAGGAAACCCCTCATACCAAATAGAAGGAACTATTAAATATTTTGCTTTTTGCATATATTTAATTACATTAGTAGATGATTGCTTTCCCAAAAACACAGCATTCCCGTTTTCTCGCCTTAGTTTATCAAATTGGGGCCCATCTCCTATAATTAAGAGCTGCGTATTTTGATCGTTCTTGATTTGTTGCCAAGCGTTTAATAATATCTCTATGCCTTTTTCATAAGAGAGCCTGCCAACATACAAAATATAGTTTTCTTTTTCACAAATTTCTTCTTCTTGGTTATTTAAAAAATTGGGCTTAACCGTTATTTTTTCTGGCGGAATAGATGAAGCGGCAATTTTTTTCTTAGAAAATTCAGTGAGAGCAATGTAATGGGACACTTTATCCGTCCATGTCGAAAATAACTTATGTACCGTGATCATAGTGGCTATAGGAAGTGTCTGAAGTCTAGAGCCTCTATAGCATCCGTATTTGACGGAATTTAAAATTGAACCATGCAAGCATTTTTCGCAAACCTTTCCTTCTCGAAGGAAAGTTGCTGCCGGACAAATTAATCTATAATTATGAATAGTTTGTACTACTGGTATATTTCGTTTTTTACAAGCATAGTAAGCGGATGGAGAGATAATCGGAAAAAAATTGTGAAAATGTACGATATCCGGATTATGTTCCTTTAAAAAACGATGAAATTCTATATAGCTTGAAATAGACCATACGGTATTTACGAAAAGTGATAATTTGTTGATTAAGGTTTTACTTTTAATTTGATGATTACTTTTTTTGTATAAAATTACTTCGTGACCCTGTTCTTTAAGCAACTGAATTTCTTGTTCTACAACACGGTCCTCCCCGCCCGGTTGTTGATAATAATTGTGGACGAAAACGATTTTTATTTTCTTTCCCTCCTTCTCAATGAAACCCGGTGCTAAATTGGAATAATCAGATTGACTGTCCGATCTACAACTATGGTATTATTGTTTGTCACATTACTAGTGATCACTACGTTCGCTCCTATCTTCACATTGTCTCCGATAGAGATTGGTCCTAGCACTTTACATCCTGCATACAGCGTCACATTATTCCCTAAATTAGGCATCTCTTCTTTTCCATCGAAAGGGGATTTAGCGCCTATAGTAACATTTTGGAATATCGTTAGGTTTTGGCCGCATTTTACGTTTTGTCCTATAACAATGCCTTGGGAATGAGCCACGAAAAACCCTGGTCCAATATCCGCATATGCAGATATATCTGCGCCATTTAAGATTAAGTTTAACCTGCAAAAGATAAAGTGAACAAAAGGAACTCGACTAAGTAAAAACCATCTGGATAGCCGGTAAAATAAAACTGTTTGCGATGGTCCGATTCCAAGAATTGAAGAAACTGCTATTTTAAATACCGAAGTTTTTTTCTTTCCTCTGTTGATATATTCTGCATACCTCTTGAAGTCATCATTAATAAGATGTATGCACTCTGATATTTTCATGAGAGCCCCTCCGCTGTTCGCGTAAAATTAAATCCAGTTTAACAGCGATATTCTCCCAATCGTAATGATGCCTGTTTAATCTGCAATTTTTCACTTTTTCTTCATAGCCCGCATTATCAGTTAATAAAGTGACAATCGCGTCAGCAAGTTCTCTTGCATCTTCATTTACAACTATTCCAGATTGCGTAATCTGATTGAACTCATGCACCCCTTTAGTATTTACGCTAATCCATGGTATCCCCAAATGAATAGATTCAATTAATTTAATTAAAAGTTGATACTCATTGTTATAACTTCTCCCCAACAAGCCCAAACATAGGTCCATGTCTGCAACTATGCTTAGAGCTTTTTCTCTTGCAAGAGCTCCGTGAATATATAAATTCCCCTTAAGCTCTTCATGCTTTTGTAGTTCCATGCATATGTCTTTTAACTTAGGACCGTCACCAACTAGATGAAATTCTATGTCACTAATTGTTTTTTTCACTTCTTGCAAAACTGGAATTAAAAGTTCAAATCCTCTATTACCACTAATCGCACCTATAAATCCAACTTTTCTCTTTTGTCTTTTTATCGTGTTTCTAGGTTCAATATCACTAACTCCATTCGGAACAACTTCTATTTTATGAGCAGGAGCTAAGTGACTGGAAACCAGTAACTGCTTTGAAACTTCATTAATTACTAGTATTTTCTCGCATTTTTTTAAAGGGGTTTTATTTACAAAAAATAACACTTTATGTTTGAAGGTTATTGGTTTATATATATCATGAATTCTTATATAATATGGACATTTAATTAATTTCGATAACAAGAAAGCGGTCCATCCCATTCCAGTATTAAAATGAAAATGGGCCAGGATCAAGTCAAACTTTTTTGTTCTCAGTTTTTTTAATGCATATAACCAATAGCTATAACACACTGTCCACTTTTTGAATTTACGAGGTAACCGGATTCGATGGACGATTCTATCATCATTCAATTCGTTTATTTCGTCATTACACAATTTGAGACTATCAATATATTCATCTTTTGAAGGGGCCAGGACTTCAACTTCATATCCCTTTTTGAGAAGCGCCCTTATAAACTCAAGTGTTGTTGTGACAGCTCCCCCTGCTTGAGGAGGATAAAACAATGTCAGGTCAAGCACTCTCATTTGCGAATCACCCCAATTTCCATTTCCAGCTAAGTTTTATAGAACACAAATATTGCCTAATCTCAGTCAGGTTATAACAATAATCCCAACTACATTCTTACAAAATTATCTAAACGCTTATATTCCCTTCGATTTATTTTCCCAAGTGATATGCCTAAAAGAATCCCCAGCGGAACCATGACAAACATATACACAAACGGGTTATCCGTAACCATCAAACTTAAAACAGAAACCAGGGATAGTAAAGCGGATAAATGATAGTTTGCATCATCTTGATTGTTCTTTTCAGCCTTTAACCATGCATTTGAAATTACGATTATTAATCCTAAAACTCCTATAGAAAACATGAATATACCAATAATTCCGTAATCATGAATAATTCTCAAATAGTCGTTATGTGGTTGATTGATGTTTTCAAAATATGCATCTAACACCGATTCAATTGACCCGACTCCCGAACCTAAAATGGGGGATTTTTCAAATGATTCAAGTGTATATTCCCAAATGATCATTCTCCCCATTGCGTTTATGGATATTCCGCCAACATTTAGCGACATATCACCTATAAAGAAACGATTTTTAATAACGCCGATGTGGTTTACTGCATAATAAAAAACACTCGAAGTTATTAACAACCATAAAAAAATGCGAACAATCCCCCTAACATTAAATTTAATTTGGGATAACGGAATGAGGAGAAGACTGATGAGTATGGCCGTTCTGGATAAACTGAGAGCAATTATGACTATGGTTAAAATGGCGAGAAGAAAATACCTTTTTCTATGTTTGTAGCGGTTATTCCCGAGGGCAACGGATACAATGAGCAGTGCAAATATTGCAAATCCCCTAGGGAAAATAATATCCCTACTTGCGTCATCAAAAACTACTGTGACCCCTGTATATAATGTCAACGTAAAAACCGAACATTTAAGGAACGTATCCATTAGTTTTTGAGCAGTTTCTTCATTTTCCGTCGTCTCTCTCGCTGTGATTAACGTTACCCCAATAAAAGCAATTAAAACACTGATATTCTGTATGCTTTGTTTATCAGGAGGATACCAAAGAAATGTTATCCAACCCCAAATTAACATGAACCCAAACCACCACATTACATTTGTGCCATGTGGAAACTTTGGCTTTTTTGTGATTAGCAACCAGACTGCTCCTACAATTGCAATGGAAAGTAGTGAAGATAGTGACGCACCTGCAATATAAAAATTTCTTGGAAAATCCAATAGACTACTGATCCATAGAAATAAAACTAAAAACATAAATGTGAGGCTCACATTTTTCCTTTCTATCCTCATCTCTGTAATCATTACGAATCCATCCTTTTACTTCTTTTGCCATTCACCAAGTATTTAACTCGCTTGAGTATGTGTAGAACTTTTCATTTGATTTATATAACCACCTATTTCCTTCCACGTTTGTTTCCATAGCAGCATAGCTACTACCCCTACCGTAGCTATCCATCCAATGTAAAAGACAAACAATACTAATGAAAAGGATACCCACCATATGATGGCTACCCGATAATCCAGCTTTCCAATTTCTCGCTTTACCATATAATGAGTGATAAAATAGCTTGCCATTGCCGCAATTTCCGCCCATCCATATCCTTTTATACCCATTACTGGTACGAGGAAATAGGCTGTTAGTATGAAAATAGCAACATGAACCGAATTGTAGAATAAAATACTAAGATTTTTACGCAATACATAAAAAGCTGAGGAATGAAGATTAAAAAGTGCATTTGTTAAGAAACTGAAAGCTACAAAGGGGTAAATATCGATTACCGCTGACCATTCGTTCCCGAAGAAGTACGGAATTATCCATGTTGATAATAAACAAAAAATAGCAAGCAAGGGGCCTTGACCGAGAATTTGAAGCTTCATTCCCATCGAGATTGCCTCGATCAGTCTCCTACTATCATTTTGTATTTTTGCTAATCCAGCTATCGATATTCTCCACATAGCTTCCTTTATGAAGGATAAACCTCTTACTATCCGAACGCTCAGAGATATTATTGCCACAGCTTCGGCTCCAAGAAAACGTCCGATAATTAAAGGAGATACCAATTCTCTCAAATTCCAAACCCAGGTTGAGCAAGAAAAACTAAAGCCATATTTAATTACTTCCTTAATTATTGTTTTTCTCCATACGAATTTGGGAAAATAACTTGATGACAAATAATAAACCAATAACAAAATAATTTGTTGGCTCCACCATCCAAAAACAGGAGCAAACATCCCCATATTTAAGGCAGCCAATGATAAACTGACTAGATAGAATGTACATATTCCTGTAATCTCTGCAGCAGCAAGTTTTTTAAAATTTAAGCTGCGTTCAAGCTTTGCTTGAGGAACTAGATAGACCAATGAGATAGGCAAACTTAACATCATCCAGAATGCTATCTCGGAAAAACCTATCATATTCATCCATTTCTGCAACAAAGGCATTAACAGAACAGAACAAAAAAACAAAAATAATCCATTCATTAATAATAATGTGAAAGCTTGATGATAATAATTGATCTGGACATCTCCAACTTTTCTAATTATAAAAGTGTTTATTCCCCACTGGGCAACTAATTGTGTGTATGTAAGAAGACCAGTGACTGAAACATAAGTCCCGTAATTGGTTGGACCGATTAATTTTGCAAGAAGTAAGAGTCCAAAAAAATTAGCGACTACACCAAATAATTGGCGTGCCGCGAGAAATGCTCCTCCTCGCATGATCTGATTTCTTAAACTCATTATTTCATGTCCCTTTTTAGACACGTGAAGATATTGTCATATAAGTTCTATATTCACGTTGTTCCGCCTTTACCCGCTTCAAATCCGCATCCACCATCATATGCACCAGCTCCCTGAATCCGACATCCAGCGACCAGCCCAGCTTCTCTTTCGCCTTCGAGCAGTCGCCGAGCAGCAGGTCGACCTCTGCCGGACGGACGAACTCCGGATCGATCACGACATAATCCCGATAGTCCAGCCCGACATAGGAAAAGGCGATCTCCAGCAACTCGCGTACCGAATGCATCTCGCCGGTCGCGATAACGTAGTCGTCCGGCTCGTCCTGCTGCAACATCAGCCACATCGCCTTGACGTAGTCGCCGGCGAAGCCCCAGTCGCGCAGCGCATCCAGGTTGCCCATCCGCAGCTCGTTCGCAAGCCCCAGCTTGATGCGGGCAACGCCGTCCGATACTTTGCGCGTTACAAATTCGAGCCCCCGCCTGGGCGATTCGTGGTTGAACAGAATGCCGGAGCAGGCGAACATGCCGAAGCTTTCCCGGTAGTTGACCGTAATCCAGTGGCCGTACACTTTGGCTACGCCGTACGGACTGCGCGGGTAGAAAGGGGTCGTCTCCTTCTGCGGCGTCTCGACGACTTTGCCGAACATTTCGCTGCTGGAAGCCTGGTAGAATCGGGCGCCCGGCTTTGCGATCCGGACCGCCTCGAGCATGTTCGTGACCGACAGCGCCGTCATCTGTCCGGTCGCCAGCGGCTGCGGCCACGAAGAGGCGACGAACGATTGCGCCGCCAAATTGTATACTTCATCCGGATCGGCGAATCGCACCGCTTCGATCAGCGATGCCAGATCCGTCAGATCGCCGGATATCCAGCGAATCCGGTCTTTAATATGCTGCACATTTTCATAATTCGGCGTACTCGTACGGCGCCTCAATCCGTATACCGTATAGCCTTTCTCCAGCAAAAATTCGGCCAGATACGATCCGTCCTGGCCGGTCACGCCTGTAATCAATGCGTTTTTCATCCGATTTCCTCCACTCGATCCGTTTATTCAAGCTCGAATCGTATAATTTTCCCGAAACGCCTCGTACACCGACCGAATGCCGTCCTGCAGCGAAATGCGGGCCGACCATCCCATCGACCGGATTTTCGTCACGTCGACGAGCTTGCGCGGCGTGCCGTCCGGCGCTGACGGGTTATAAACAATACGACCGTCATAACCGACAATGCTTCTGATCAATTCCGCCAGCTCCCGAATCGAGATGTCCTGGCCGACGCCGATATTGACGATCTCGTTCTCTTCATAATGCTTCATCAGAAACAGGCAGGCGTCAGCCAGATCGTCCGCATGGAGAAACTCGCGGCGCGGCAAGCCTGTTCCCCATACCTCTACATAGGGATGCCCGTTTGTCTTGGCCTCGTGAAATTTGCGGATCAGTGCGGGCAGCACATGCGACGTCTTCAGATCGAAGTTGTCGTTCGGCCCGTACATATTGGTCGGCATCGCCGCTATAAACCGGGTTCCGTACTGCCGGTTGTACGACTGGCACATGACGATGCCGGCGATTTTGGCGACTGCGTAAGGCTCGTTCGTCGGCTCCAATTCGCCCGTAAGCAAATATTGCTCCTTAAGCGGCTGCGGCGCGTACTTCGGGTAGATGCAGGTCGAGCCGAGAAAAAGCAGCTTCTTTACGCCCGCCCGATACGCGGCGTCGATCACATTCGTCTGGATGAGCAAGTTGTCCCGAATGAAGTCGGCGGGGGATTCGTTGTTCGCCACAATGCCGCCGACTTTGGCCGCGGCGAGAAACACGTAGTCGATTTTCCGCTCCGCAAAAAATTGGTCGACCGCGGTTCTGTCCCGAAGGTCAAGCTCGGAACGGGTGCGGGTGACGATCTTTTCATAGCCGTTCCGCCGCAATGCCCGCGTAATGGCCGAACCGACCAGCCCGCGATGGCCGGCCACATATATGCACGAATGCTTTTCCATTTGAGCACCTCGATATACGGCTGATTTTTTTAAAATGCGTCATTGGAGCCGAACAGCACCTTGACCGTTTTCAGCAAAATTTTGAAATCGAGCCATAAGCTTCGCGATTCGATATATTTCAGATCGAGCTCCACCATTTCCGCGAAGCTGAGACGGTTTCTTCCCCCGACCTGCCAAAGTCCGGTACATCCGGGCGTAACGGCCAGACGCAGCCGGTCGCGGTAACTGTACTCAGCCACCTCGCGCGGCAGCGGCGGTCTCGGTCCGACAAGGCTCATGTCCCCTTTCAACACGTTCACCAGCTGGGGCAGCTCGTCGATGCTCGTTCGGCGAATGAAGCGGCCGACGCGCGTAATCCGGGGATCGTTCCTCATCTTGAACATCGCGCCGCTGATTTCATTCTGTTCCAGCAGCTGCTGGAGCTGTTCCTCCGCATCCGCGACCATGGAGCGGAATTTGTACATGCGGAAAGGTTTGCCGTTCTTGCCGACACGGACCTGACGGAACAGAATGCTGCCTTTCGGGTCCTCGAGCTTGATCCATAGCGCAATGGCAACAAATAAAGGAGACAGAAGGATGATGCCGCTACAAGCGCCGACGATATCGATCGATCTTTTGCAGAACCGGTATACGGTCAACCGGGCCGAAACAGATGCGCTTCCCGTATGTATTTCGCCTGCCGTCAAAACGGCTTCCCTGTCGTTGGGATGAGTCAGACTCATCGCAGCCCACCTCTTACGGAAATCGTGGATACGACTCTTTCCTTGTTCAACCGCTGATCAAGCGCCGACAGCAGCTGGTCGCGCAGCTCTTCGTTGCGCAGCGCAAAGTCAAGCGTCGTAAGGATAAATCCGAGCTTCTCGCCGACATCGTAGCGGGTGCCTTCAAATTCGTAAGCATAGACACCGCGGTCTTCATTCAATTGCTGGATGGCGTCGGTCAGCTGCACCTCATCGCCGGCTCCCGGCTTCAGCGCGCTCAAGTAATCGAAAATTTCGGGCTCCAGTACGTAGCGTCCCATAATGGCGAGATTGGAAGGAGCTTCGCCGACGGCCGGTTTTTCCACAAACCGATTCACTTCGACAAGACGGCCGTCGATCAGCAGCGGGTCGACAATGCCATAGCGATAGGTCTGCTCGGACGGCACCTGCTGCACGCCGATGACCGATCGCCCGACCTTCCCGAACTGCTCGATCAGTTGCCGGGTACAAGGAATTTCCGACTGCACAATGTCGTCTCCGAGAAGGACGGCGAACGGCTCCTGGCCGATAAAGTTGCGGGCGCACCATACGGCATGGCCAAGTCCTTTCGCTTCTTTCTGTCTGATATAGTGGATGTCTACATGCGAGGAGCGGCGGACCTCCCGGAGCAGCTCGTATTTCCCTTTCTCGTGAAGCGTATGCTCGAGCTCGAACGCCACGTCGAAGTGGTCCTCGATCGCCCGTTTTCCTTTGCCCGTTACGATAATGATGTCCTCGATGCCGGATTCGATCGCTTCCTCCACGATGTACTGAATGGTCGGCTTGTCGACGATCGGGAGCATTTCTTTGGGCATCGCCTTCGTGGCAGGCAAGAAACGGGTTCCCAATCCGGCTGCCGGGATGATCGCCTTACGGATTTTTTTCATTTCTCTCACCCTATTCTTTATACTTAAAAACGCCAGTTATGAAGTCTTCTGCGGAAGACGGCATAACTGGCGTTTTTATCGGGCATTCAACCCTCCCTCACGTCACACCCTCGACGATAAACGTCTAAGGTCGGCAAACCCACAGCGTGACCGAGTGCCTACAGTGATAAAGGTACAGTAGACTTTACCTGCGCGAAGCCGCTACTTCGAGCCGTAGTAACGGATGAATTGCGCGTTCTCTTTTCGTTTAATATTATTTAAGACGACACCGAGAATACGGGCCTTCGCATGCTCCAGGCCGGCTTTTACCTTCCGGACCATATCGCTTTTCACTTTGCCCGCCTGTACGACCATAATGACGCCGTCGCTTAATGAAGAAACGATCAAGCTGTCCGGCACGGCAAGTACAGGGGGGGTATCCACTAAAATGATGTCGTACCGGCTGCGGATGTCCTTCATGATCGCCCGCATCCGCTGCGAGCCGAGCAGTTCGGACGGATTCGGCGGCACCGGCCCCGAGGGAATGACCGATAAATGATCGATCTGGGTTTCGACCGTCACTTCCGGCAGCGCGCATTGTCCGGCGATCAGATTCGAGAGCCCGACCCGGTTGCTGGTGACGAATACGTTGTGCAGCGTCGGTTTTCGCAAATCCGCATCGATAAGCAGCACGTTCTTCCCTTCGTGCGCATACGTGACGGCCAGATTGGAAATCGTCGTCGTCTTGCCTTCTCCGCTCTCCGCCGAAGCGCACATGATGACCTGCACCGGATGATCGATGGAGGAGAATTGAATATTGGTCCGAAGCGTCCGGTAAGCTTCCGAAATCGGGGAGTTCGGGTTGACGAATGTCACCAGATTGGCTTCACTGTTTTGCCGGGACATAACCGGGATCACCTACTTGCTGATTAGTAGAAGAAGCTGTCGATTTTTTGGCCTTCAAGTCGCCCCTGTCAAATCGGGGAATGAACGCAATCGCGGGAAGCCCGAGCAATTGCTCGATATCGGCTTCGTTCTTGATCGTATCGTCCAAATAATCGATAAAGAGCGCGACGCCGATCGCGATGCCAAGCGAGACCAGGAAGCTGATCACGATGCTGAATATCGGACTGCTGTTTACGGGAACTGGGGTGACGCCGTCCACCTTCGCTTCATCGAGTACGGTGACATTATCGACATTCATAATTTTGGATATGTTTTCCTGGAAAACTTTGGCCACGGCATTCACCGCTTGGGCAGCCCGCTCATAGGAGACGCTCGTCATCGTCAAGTTCATCACTTGTGAATCATTCGCCGCACTGACCCGTATGGCCGAAGACAACTGCTCGGAGGTAAGCCCGAGTTCGGGATGAGAAGAGGCGACGATGTCCATAATGGCCGACGACTTGATGATTTCGATGTAGGTTTTAATCAGGGTAATGTTCGAGCGAATTTGAGTAAGATCCATATATCGAACACCGTTTGCCGCCTCGACAGACTGATTGACGATCAGCCTGGACGAAGCCTGATACACCGGTACGGTAAAAAAATAGCTTTTAACGCCGACGGCGATGCAGGTTAAGGTGACGATGACGGCAATCATCCACTTTCTGTTCCAGATCATTTTGAAATACGCTTTGAGTTCCACAAATCGATCCTCCCGTTACCGTTTCAATTTCGTCACCGGCTCATCCGGCGGTACATCTGGTGTATCCGGGCTTGGCGAGGCGACTGCCGAATCAGCGTCTCGTTCAGGAGTCTGACAAGAGCAAGCTTCGATGATGACAAGTCGACAAACAGCAAGTCGTACAGATACAGATTTTCTTGCTTTTTGCGTGATATGACCTGGCCGCCGGCCTGAATCGGCTGTCCGGAAAGCGAGAGACAGATTTGCAGCTTATAATCGCGGGACACGGGAAACCGCAAGTAAGTCAAAAAACTCAGGCCGTCGGGAGCAATCTTGTGAATTAACACTTTGCAGCATTTCGCCGTCACCGGTTGGCCTTTCACTTCCCGGATTGTCAGGTCGGCAAGCTTCGTATCGGTCAGCCTTAACCGAACATTCTCACGGCCGAAGTCCGTTTTTCGTTTATAAACGGTCATGTTTCACCTCCAGGCGGGGTTATCCGACAATATGTCTAAAAAACGAACGTTCGGGCATATAATAATAAAGACATCTTCCGATACAATTTGTATCTTTGGCACTTCCAACTTTACGATACAATACGTAACATGTCAAGAGATTTTCATACTCGTTTTCAAGAATTGCGACGTTTTGTTGCAAACAATGCATTAAAAGCGTTTCCGTATTAATATTGGATATATAGAAAGTTAGGAGGAGAAGGATGGACATCGGTACTCGTATCGCGAAGTTGAGGGAGCAGCGGAAATGGACCCAAGAGCAGACCGCAACACTGCTCGGAATATCCAGAGCCGCATTGTCCCACTACGAAAAAAACCGGAGAGAGCCGGATACGGAAACTTTGGCTAAGTTCGCGGATTTGTACGGTGTAACCATAGATTATTTGGTTGGTCGAACGAATAATCCAAACTCCGTCCTTCATGAAGATGTGAAAGAATTTGTCGATCAGCTCGAGCTGTCCGACGACGAATTGTTAAACAAATTCACACTCACTGTAGACGGAAGGCAATTGACGCGCGATGAAGCCCGGCGTTTCATCGCATTCATACGCGCCGAACGGATGATGAATTAGTCAAGTTTCTACTCTCCGTTGGACGAGGCAACCACAAGCCATTATTCATAATAGCAGCCCGCCTGTTTGGCGGGCTTTATTTTTCGCAACTCGGAATTAACATGCGACTTTAGTCGCAATTCGACAAAAACAGAACAATAAATTAAATATAGTCCCTCACAGTACGACAGAATTCTTAAAAATCGTCCGGTATAATGGGATTATTGTTTCCAAAGAATAACGGCCCATGGAAATAGCAAATGTAGGAGTGGGATCGAGCTTTGAAGAAAAATGCCGGAACGAAAAAAGACGAGAACAGAAAAGCCGAGCTTCGCCTGAGTCCGAAGTCGCGGAAACTTGATATCCGGGATGTGCTGATGCAAATCGGCATTCCGGAGGACAGATGGCCTGAAGAATGGTTTCCCCAGCCGAGCGACCGCGTGAAGCGGGAAGTTTGGTGACCGCCGGGAGCGTGCCGCGAGCACGACGCGGTCTTGTTGATTGTTCGACACCCCCTCTGATCTATCGCTATCATTATCACAAAAAGAGTATCACAAAAAGAGGTCTCCGCCACCATGCCCGGTGTCCGGAGACCTCTTTCTTATATCGTTCAATCAATTTCCGCCAATGCGCGCCAGTTCCTTCATATTGGCTTCGAAAGCGGCGAGCAGGGCTTCCTGGCCTTGAAGACCGGCATCTTCCACCTTGCGGATCTGTTCGAGCATCCGTTTGTAATCCTTCGGAATGACTTTCACGAACTGCCGCAGGGCAACGTCCCAATTGTCCAGCACCCGCATGCCCGGAACGCTTCCCGTATAGGAAACATGGCGTTCGATCATCTGGCGCAGTTCCTGGATGTCGCGTTCGTCTTCCAGCCGCTCCAGCAGCACCATTTCGATGTTGCAACGGCGGTAGAAGTCGCCCGCTTCGTCCAGTACGTAGGCGATGCCGCCGGACATGCCTGCCGCGAAGTTGCGTCCGGTACGGCCGAGGATGACCACGCGTCCGCCGGTCATATATTCGCAGCCATGATCGCCGACGCCCTCGACAACGACCTTCGCGCCGCTGTTCCGGACCGCGAAACGCTCGCCCGCGATGCCGCGGATATACGCTTCGCCGCTCGTCGCGCCGTAGAACGCCGTATTGCCGATAATGACGTTCTCTTCCGCTGCGAACGTCGCCTTCGGCGAGGGCGCAACAATCAGCTTGCCGCCAGACAGGCCTTTGCCGATATAGTCGTTGGTGTCGCCTTCAACCGACAGCGTAATTCCGCTTGGCAGGAACGCTCCGAAGCTCTGTCCGGCCGTGCCGACGAAGTGGAAGCGGATCGTATCTTCCGGCAATCCTTTCGCTCCGTACCGGCGGGTAACTTCGCTGCCGAGAATCGTGCCGACAACCCGGTTGACGTTCGTAATCGGCAATGTCGCCTCGACGCGTTCGCCGTTTTCCAGCGCTTTGCGCGCAAGCGGCAGCAGCTTCTCCATGTCGAGGGACTGCTCCAGCCCGTGATTCTGCTCCCGCACGCTGCGGCGCGGCGCATCGGCCGGCACGTCCGGCACATGCAGAATCGGGCTGAGGTCGAGCCCTTTCGCTTTGTAATGGTCGATAAGCTGCTTCGTTTCGAGCAGATCGACCCTGCCGATCATCTCGTTCAACGTCCGGAAGCCGAGCTCCGCCATCACTTCGCGCAGCTCTTGCGCAATAAACCGCATATAGTTGACAACATGGGCCGGATCGCCCATAAACTTCTTGCGCAGCTCCGGATTTTGCGTTGCGACGCCGACCGGACAAGTATCCAACTGGCATACCCGCATCATCACGCAGCCGAGCACGATCAGCGGAGCGGTCGAGAAGCCGTATTCTTCCGCGCCCAGCAGAGCGGCGATCGCGACATCGCGTCCGGTCATCATTTTGCCGTCCGTCTCGAGGACGACGCGGTCGCGCAAATTGTTGAGCATCAGCGTCTGATGCGTCTCGGCCAAGCCGAGCTCCCACGGCAGGCCCGCGTGACGAATCGAGGCCATCGGAGAAGCACCCGTACCGCCGTCGTAGCCGCTGATCACGATGACGTCGGCGCGCCCTTTGGCTACGCCGGCCGCGATCGTGCCGACGCCGACCTCGGATACGAGCTTGACGTTGATGCGGGCCTTCGGATTTGCATTCTTCAGATCGTGAATCAGCTCCGCCAAATCCTCGATCGAATAAATATCGTGATGCGGCGGCGGCGAGATGAGCCCGACGCCCGGCGTCGAACCGCGCACCTCGGCTACCCACGGGTACACCTTGCGGCCCGGCAGTTGTCCGCCTTCGCCCGGCTTCGCGCCCTGCGCCATCTTGATCTGAATTTCATCCGCATTCACCAAATAATTGCTCGTGACGCCGAAACGTCCGGAAGCGACCTGCTTGATGGCGCTGCGGCGGGAATCGCCGTTCTCGTCCGGCACGAAGCGCGCCGGGTCTTCCCCGCCCTCGCCCGTATTCGACTTGCCGCCGAGTCGGTTCATCGCGATCGCGAGGCTTTCGTGCGCTTCCTTGCTGATCGAACCGAAGGACATCGCCCCGGTCTTGAAGCGTTTGACGATCGATTCGACCGGCTCGACCTCTTCGATCGGCACCGGCTGGCGTCCTTTCTTGAACGTCAATAGCGAGCGCAGCGTCAGATGCTTCTTGTCCTCGCCCTGCACAAGCGCCGAAAACTTCTTGTACAGCTTGTAATCGTTGGCGCGCGCCGCCATCTGCAGCGTGTGGATCGTCTGCGGGGTGAACAGATGGTCCTCCCCGTCATTGCGCCACTGATACTCGCCGCCGGAGTCGAGCTCCATATCTTTGCCGTCCTGCTCGGCGAAGGCGCGGTAATGATGCTTGAGCGTCTCTTCGGCGATGACGTCGAGGCCGATGCCGCCGATGCGGGACGGCGTCCAGGTAAAGTACTTGTCGATCAGTTCCTGGCTCAAGCCGACCGCTTCGAAGATTTGCGCGCCGCGGTACGACTGAATGGTCGAGATGCCCATTTTGGACAATATTTTGACGACGCCTTTCGTGGCCGCCTTGATATAGTTTTTGACCGCTTTCTCATGCGAAACGCCGCGAAGCATACCTTCTCTGATCATGTCGTCGAGCGTTTCGAACGCCAGATACGGATTGATTGCGCTCGCGCCGTATCCGAGCAGCAGCGCGAAGTGATGCACTTCCCGCGGTTCGCCCGATTCCAGCAGCAGGCTGACCTTCGTCCGCGTGCCCTGGCGGATCAGATGGTGATGCAGCGCCGATACGGCAAGCAGCGCCGGAATTGCCGCATTGTCCTTGTCGACTCCGCGGTCGGACAGAATGATGAGGTTGTGCCCTTTGGCAATGACCCGATCCGCCGCTTCGCACATTTGATTCAGCGCGAAGCGCAAGCCTTCCTCGCCGTCCGCCGCCGCGAAGAAGATCGGCAGCGTGATCGCCTTGAAGCCCGGGCGGCGCACATGCCGCAGCTTGGCGAATTCCTCGTTGGACAGAATCGGCGTCGCCAGCTTGATATGGCGGCAGCTCTCCGGCTCCGGCTGCAGCAGGTTGCGCTCCGGCCCGATCGTCGTGCCGGTCGACGTGACGAGCTCCTCGCGAATGGCGTCGATCGGAGGGTTCGTCACTTGCGCGAACAGCTGCTTGAAGTAGTTGTACAGCCGCTGCGGCCGCTCCGACAATACGGCGAGCGGCGCGTCGTAGCCCATCGAACCGATCGGCTCGACGCCGCTTCCGGCCATCGGCTCCAGCACTTTGCGCAAATCCTCGAACGTATAGCCGAACGCCAGCTGGCGCTGCCGCACCGTCTCATGATTCGGTTCCGGAAGCTCCGGCGCATCCGGCAATTCATCCAGCCCGATCAGATGCTCGTCAAGCCACTCGCGGTACGGATGCTCGCTGACAATTTGCGCCTTCAGCTCCTCGTCCGATACGATGCGCCCTTCTTTCGTGTCGACGAGCAGCATCCGTCCCGGACGGAGACGGTCCTTGTACAGAATGTTTTCCGGCGGAATATCGACCGCGCCCGCCTCCGAGCCGAGAATAATATGGTCGTCCTTCGTCACGTAGTATCTGGCGGGACGAAGTCCGTTGCGGTCGAGCATCGCGCCGATCTGCGTGCCGTCGGTAAAGGCCATCGCCGCAGGTCCGTCCCACGGTTCCATCAGCGTGCTGTGGTATTCGTAGAACGCCTTCTTCTCCTCGCTCATGCTCTCGTGGTTGGCCCAAGGCTCCGGCACCATCATCATCGCCGCGTGCGGCAGCGAACGGCCGGCCAGATACAGAAACTCCAGCGTATTGTCGAACATCGCCGTATCCGAGCCGTCAGGGTTAATGACCGGCAGCACTTTCTTCAGATCTTCGCCGAACACTTCGCTCGCGAACAAGGTCTGGCGGGCATGCATCCAGTTCACATTGCCGCGCAGCGTATTGATCTCGCCGTTGTGAATAAGATAACGGTACGGGTGAGCGCGCTCCCAGCTCGGGAACGTATTCGTGCTGAACCGGGAATGCACGAGCGCGATCGCGGTTACAACCGACTCGTCGCTCAGGTCGGTGTAGAAAGCGCGAACCTGCTCGGTCGTCAGCATCCCTTTGTACACGATCTTCTTCGAGGACAGGCTGGCGATATAGAAGCTGTCTCCCCCCGGAGCGCCCGAATAACGGATCGCCTGCTCGGCGCGCTTGCGGATGACGTACAGCTTGCGTTCGAACGCGAGCTCCTCCGCAAGTTCCGCGGAACGGCCGATGAACACCTGGCGCACGAACGGTTTGGCTTCCTTGGCCGTGCGGCCGAGCGTGGTGTCGTCGGTCGGCACGTCGCGCCAGCCGATCAGCGTCTGGCCTTCTTCGCGAACGATCGCCTCCAGTTGGCTTTCGTGAGCGGCGCGAAGCTCCTCGTCCTGCGGCAGGAACAGCATGCCGACGGCATAGGCGCCTTCTTCCGGCAATTCAAGACCGAGTTTGCCCAGTTCCCGGGCGAAAAAGGCATGGGGAATTTGCAGCATAATGCCGGCTCCGTCGCCGGAATTCGGCTCGCTTCCCTGTCCGCCGCGATGCTCCATATTTTCCAGCAACGTCAGCGCCTGGCGGACGATCTGGTGCGACTTTCTTCCTTTAATATTGGCCACGAATCCCATCCCGCAGGCATCTTTTTCGAACTGCGGGTCGTATAAGCCTTGCTTATGCGGCAATCCCGTAAATGTCTGTTTCATCGCAGCACCTCTCTAGTTGGTAAAATTGGATATTATTCTTTAAAACCGGAACGATTCATTATAAAATGAAAATCGGATCGGAAAATCTTGCCAGACAACCCGTATCATTCCGGAATTCATAACACCCGGGACCAAGAGTCATGATCATAATTTTATCACTTCCGAAAAACGAATGGCAATTTAATATTTTTATATAGTGATAACGATTTTCTTTGGTCGGCCAGGACGCAATTCAATTCCATTATAAAACAAGGATGTGGATGCATTGAGCAGTAAATTGAGGAAAAACCGGCGCCGCGCAGTTGCTGCGGCCGCTGCCGCAATGCTGATCGGAAGCGTTCTGGCTCCCGTCCAGGCGGCGGCATCGAATGGGGCGCGGGCATCGGCAGGACTTGCGGAGCGTACGGCGGCCGAACGGCCGGCGGATTCGCTCGCCCCGCCCGTAACCGCCGCGTCCCGGCAGAACGCGGCCGAAGCCTATTCGATCGTCGCGATCGGAGACTCCTTGACGGTCGGCTTCGAGCACGGCTTTACCGAACAGTCCGTCCCTTACGGCTACGTGGAGCGAGTGTACGAGCAAGCGCTGTTTCAAGGTTTGCGGGCCGAATATGCGAATTACGGCGTCCTCGGTCTGACCAGCGCCGGTCTGCGGACATGGCTGGAAGCGGCGGCCGCGGGGGATGCCGTTGCGGCGGCCGATATCGAGGGGGCGGATAAAGATCCGCGCGCCGGGACAATTCTCGCCCATACCGGCCAGCTGGCGGAAAAGCTGAAATCCGCCGATCTGATCGTCGTCACGATCGGAGGCAACGATTTCATTCCGCTGGCGCAGCTTATAATGGAAGGCGGACGGTCCGACGTCGACGCGCTGATGGATGAGACGCTGAAACAATACGAAGCGTCGGTCGAGGCGTCGGTCCGCCTTTTGCTGGAGATGAATCCGAAAGCGTCGGTCGTCCTCGCCGATCAATATGTGCCGGTGCCGAAAATCGGCGACTATCTGGACGATTACAACAAATTGTCGGAGGAAGCCGCGAAACTCCGGGAAGCGCTTGAACGAATCGCGGACAAGGAGACAAGCGCGGGATTCCGTGTTGCGCTCGCGAATGTGGCGAAGGCATTCGACGGCAAAGCGCTCATCTACACGAGCATCGGCAGCGGCGACATGCATCCGAAGCAGCCGGGCTACGAAGCGATGGGCAAAGCGTTCGCGCAGGCGGTCTGGGGCGAGTACCGGACCGTCCGGCCGCGTCCGGCCGGCGTACCGCTCTCGATTGTCGTCGGCGGCAAGGAGCTCGACACGCCGAACAAGCCGGTCGTGAAGAACAGCCGCACGTACGTCGCGATGCGGGATATCGCCGACGCGACCGGCTCGAAGCTCGTCTGGAATTCCCGGACGCAATCGGCGACATTGACGCTGGACGGCCGCAGCGTCGTCTTCGCGATCGGCGCCGCGACCGCCCTCGTCGACGGAAAAGCCGTGCCGATCGATGCTCCCGCTTACTTGCAGAAGGTCGGGAAAGAACTGAAAACGTACTTGCCGCTGGCGGCTCTGTCCGAGGCGCTCGGCTTCCAGGTCGTCTTCCGCCCGCAAGGGAAAATCGCCTTTATCAACAAGTAAATTCAAAAACCGTAATCGCGCTGCAGCCCCTTGAGCTGCTCCAGTCCGCGCTCGGCCCATCGCTTCATCCGGTCGAGCGCGGCCAATTCCGCCTCCAGCGCCCGCTTCAATGACGCCTTGTATTCCGGCACCTCGCCGGCATAAGGCTGCGCATCCTCCACGGGCACGCTCGCCTTCTCCGTATAAGCCAGCGCGCGGCGCTCGTGAAAGAGCGGCACGTCGGGATCGAAACGGCGGTGCAGGTTGCCCTGTTCCGGATGCTTGAGCACCGCCAGTATCGAGACGACCATGCGCCGGCCGTCCGTTTCCACGACCCGGCCGATATAACGTCCCGACTTGTACTCGACTTTTACCAGTTCGCCGGGCTCCTGTATTCTGCCGCTTGCTTGCATCTTTTCATCGGCTCCTCTCGTTTACACTATGGGCGGCGTCGTTTCCGCATCGACGCTTCTGACGATTTTAGCATAATTTAAAGGAAGAACCGAACGCAAGGGCCCATTTCCGACTTGTGTTCAGGGGCGCAAGCATCGTAATATGGTATTTAGAAAAGTAGGTGAGAACATGCGTAAGAAACGAGTGCTTCTGCTATCGGAAGGGTTCGGTTCCGGTCATACCCAGGCCGCGTACGCGCTGGCCGTCGGGCTGAGGCAGCTGTCCCCCGACATTCAGACCCGAGTCATCGAGCTGGGTAAATTTCTGAATCCGGTATTGGGGCCCTGGATTGTTTCCGCGTACCGGAAGACGGTGACGAAGCAGCCCAAGCTGGTCGGCATGATGTACCGGAGCAATTATAAAAAATCGCTGAACCGGTTCGCTCAACTTGCGCTCCACCGCGTTTTTTATACGCAAACATCCCAGGTCATTTCCCAGTTGAAACCGGACTTGATCGTTTGCACCCACCCGGTTCCCAATGCGGTCGTATCAAGGCTGAAGCGGCTTGGGCTCGATATTCCTTTATATACGCTCATCACCGATTACGATGCGCACGGCACCTGGACAAGCCGGGAAGTAAACAAATATCTCGTATCGACTCCGCTAGTCCGCAATAAACTGATAAACAGGGGCATTCCCGAAAATCGGATTGAAGTGACGGGTATTCCGGTTCATCCCGATTTCTGGAAAACGTACGACAAAAACGAGATTCAAAAGCAATTCGGTCTTAAGCCGATGCCGACCGTGCTCATTATGGGCGGCGGCTGGGGAATTATATATGAAGACGAATTGCTGACTTATATGACCCGCTACCGGGAAGACATTCAGCTCATATTCTGCGTCGGCAACAATGACAAAATTCGCGAAAAAATGCTTGCCGATCCGCTGTTCATCCATCCGAACATCAAGGTGCTCGGGTTTACCCGCGAAGTCAGCAAGCTGATGGACGCCTCGGACCTGCTGATCACGAAGCCGGGCGGGATGACCTGCACCGAAGGAATGAGCAAAGGGATTCCGATGCTCTTCTACCACCCGATTCCCGGACAGGAGGAAGAGAACGCCGAATACTTCGTTCGCAACGGTTTCGGCGAGCTGCTCGACTCGACCGACACGATCGACAAATGGTTCGCGCTGATTCGCGAGCCGTACGCGGCAGGGTATTTCCGCCGGACGCTGATGTCGAAGCGCAATCAACAATACGATCCGATGCAATGTCCTCGCGCCGTCCTGCGACTGATGCAGTGACGGCTTCTTTTTCAAATTCGCAGCCGAATAACGTATGGGAATGAAGGGTAAAGTGTAGGCATACAATGCTAGATCGGAGAAGGGAGAGGGAATGATGAAGGAGCATGCGCTGGATGGCAAGACGATTATTTTGCGGCTTGAGCTCGATACGAGGCAAGCGCATTTCGGATCTGCGGCAACCGCCATCGAACGGGCGGGAGGCGATATTATCGCCATCGACGTCATCCAGACGGGACGCGAGAAGACCGTTCGCGATCTGACGGTCAAAATTGCCGAGACCGGCATGATCGCCAAGGTGAGCGATGCGCTCCGCCGGCTGCCCGGCGTCCGGCTCGTCAATGTCTCGGACCGTACGTTCCTTCTTCACCTCGGCGGCAAAATCGTCGTACAGCCGAAAGTTCCGATCCAGAACCGGGACGATCTGTCGCGGGTATATACGCCGGAAGTGGCCCGGGTGTGCGAGGCGATTCGCGAGGACGAATCCAAAGCGTATTCCCTTACGATCAAGCGCAATACGGTCGCCGTCGTCTCCGACGGCAGCGCCGTGCTCGGACTCGGCAATATCGGTCCGTATGCGGCCATGCCGGTAATGGAAGGCAAGGCGATGCTGTTCAAGCAGTTCGCCGATGTCGACGCCTTTCCGATCTGCCTGCATACGCAGGATACGGACGCCATCGTGGCCACCGTCAAGGCGATTGCGCCCGCTTTCGGCGGTATCAATCTGGAAGATATCGCGTCTCCCCGCTGCTTCGAAGTCGAAAGACGGCTGCGGGAAGAGCTCGACATCCCCGTCTTTCATGACGATCAGCACGGAACGGCGGTCGTACTGTACGCCGGTCTGCTGAATGCGCTGAAGCTGACAGGCCGCGCGATCGAAGACGCCCGCATCGTCGTGTGCGGCATCGGCGCGGCTGGAACCGCCTGCACGAAGATGCTGCTGGCCGGCGGCGCGCGCCATGTGATCGGCGTCGACAAGGAGGGCATCCTTACCGCGGACAAGACGTATTCGCATCCGATGTGGCAATGGTATGCCGAGCATACGAATCCGCAGCGCCTCTCCGGCGGACTCGCCGACGCGCTGCAAGGCGCCGATGTGTTCATCGGCCTGTCCGCCGGCGGCATTCTGACCCGCGATCATATCCGGGCGATGGCGCCGGATCCGATCGTCTTCGCGATGGCCAACCCCGAACCGGAAATTCGCCCCGAACTGGCCGAAGATCTCGTGGCCGTGTTCGCGACCGGGCGATCCGACTATCCGAACCAGATCAACAATGTGCTGTGCTTTCCCGGCATTTTCCGCGGCGCGCTCGATTGCCGGGCGAGTGAGATCAATGAGGCAATGAAGCTCGCCGCGGCCGAAGCGATCGCTTCCGTCGTCGGGGACGACGAGCTGAGCCCGATGTATATTATACCGAGCGTATTCAATCAGCACGTCGTCGAGGAAGTGCGGCGCCGCGTCGCGCTGGCCGCCTGGCAAAGCGGCGTCGCCCGCCGCAAGCCGAGGGAATGAACACTCCGCTTACAATGCGCTGCCGCCGTATAGGAAACGGTATTCCCAATGCTTACCGACAATACTGTCGACCCGTACGCCGCCGGATTCCTTGGAATACGTATGCAAAACTTTGCCGTCTCCCAGGTAGATGCCGACATGCGTAATTCTCGCCGTCGATTTGTTCACGCCCGCATAAGCCGAAGCTTTCGAGCCCCGATAAGACATGAAGAACATCAAGTCGCCCCGCTTCAGATTGCGCCAATTGGTCTTTATGCCGCCCTTGTCCTTCACATATTTGCCTTGGGAGCGCGAATCGGCCGGCAGCTTGAGGCCAACGCCGTCGAGGAACGCCTGGCGGACGAAGTCCGAGCAGTCGAACGTGCGCGTATTGCTGCGGCTCGAACCGTATTCATACGGCGTGCCCAAATATTTCATGCCGGCGGCAATGACAGCTTCGACCGATTTCGACGAGGCAGACGGCTTGGACGGGGCGGGCTGGCTGCCGCCGGAAACGATAGATGTATATTTGGGTGAAGAAGAAATATAGCCGGTTTTTCCGTTTGCATCCCGCACATGGAGCCAGTATTTGTTGGTCTGGCTGATGACGCTGATCCGCTCGCCCTTCTTGAGCATCCGGATGACCTTCGCTGAAGTGGACGGGCCTGTCCGCAAATTGACTCCCCATTCGACTACAGCGGTCGCTTGTGCCGCATATGCCGCCCCGTTTCCGACCGTTCCAACTGCTGTCAGGCTTCCGGCTACGAGCGCCGCAGCCAGCGTAACTTTGACGATGCTGCTTCTGATCCTCATGTTGGCGTATTCAACCTCCAGACATTTCGTTTCGATCGGTAACGTTACCGTGCATCCGGTCCGCGGCCGGTTGATTCGCCTACATTTTAGAATCGTATCGGCCGACCAGTCATCGACCGCTCGTCCCATCTTGCCGTCATCCCGTTTAGGCACTTAGAACCATCTGCGATATATAGAATTTCGCCTCACCGTTCAGCGTTCCGCTTGCCGGCACCTCCTCCCCGGACAACCCGAAACCGCCTGCGCCCCATGCGTTTGCGGCCTCCGCAGTCAATGACAGCCACGTCCATTTTCACGACCAATTCGCATGCAGGACCCAAAGACCCATTTTCACTTTAGCCATTCATGACAGGAAACAATTACTAAAAGCAAAAATGAGAAAAAATGCGTCGATATTAAAATTTACACATCAAAATCATGTGTACTTATCCAAAGCGTAAAAAGAAAAAAATCCGCGGTTTGCGCGGATTCGATACGATATATTCAAGCCTGTACGATATAATTCATCAATAGGCTGTCCAACCGGCATCGGCAACAATCGCGGTGCCGTTGACGAAGCTGGAATCATCGGAAGCCAGGAACAGCGCGACCTTGGCTATCTCTTGCGGTTCGCCCACCCTCGGGTTGACGGCCATCCCGACGGACGCACGTTCCGCGCCGAATGGATTGGGCGCCGTGAGGGATGCGGCGATATTCGTATTCACGCCTCCCGGCGCAATGGCGTTGCAGCGAATGCCGAGATTCGCGTATTGAAAGCCGACATTTTTCGTGAAGCCGACGACGGCGTGTTTGGACGCGGTATAGGCGGCGCCCGCGCGCGAGCCGAACAGTCCGCCGGCCGAGGCGATGTTCACGATGACGCCCTTTTTCTTTTCCGTGAAAATGGGAAGCACCTTGCGCGTCGTCCGCATCGGACCGGTCGCGTTGACGGCAAACACTTTCTCCCACAGCTCGTCCGTCAATTCCCCGGCAGGAACGTCCGCTGTACGCGGCTGTCCGTGGTACCGCTGGGCGAGCGAGTCTCCACGGCCGGGTGAGCGAGATCGTCCGCTGTACGTGGCACAGCTGGGCGAGCGAGACGTCCGCGGCTGGGCGGGCGAGATCGTCCGCTGTACGTGGCACAGCTGGGCGAGCGAGACGTCCGCGGCTGGGTGGGCGAGATCGTCCGCTGTACGTGGCACAGCTGGGCGAGCGAGACGTCCGCGGCCGGGTGAGCGAGAACCACGGCCGGGTGGGCGGACTCTCGTTAGCGGGCGCACCCGCGCCAGAAGTTATCCGGTCAACTGCGCGACGGCAAAATCGGCATCGCGATGAATGCCGAAGCGGGAGTGCGGCGTGTGCGACAGGTTGGCCCGGAGCCGCTGCGTGACGGTATCATCCGCCCGATTGCAGCCGGTCAACAGCCCCTGCTCCTGTTCACTGCCGTTCTCATTCGTTTTCATTCGTTTTAAATTAACGAATCCTGCAAAAGTGCAGCTTTTTCCCGCCATTAATAGCCCGAACGCTCAAATTCCTGCGATAATGCAGTTTTTTTGCTCCGTCCAAGCCAGACAAGCGAAAATCGCCAAAAATTACTGTACTTTCGCAGGAATTTGAGCCAAAGTCGTCTATTCTGGCCAAAAATCCTGTACTTTTGCAGTATTCACCGCCTTCAGCTGTCGCCGACCGCCCCTAGCCCCGTTGGCATAGGCCCAATCAGCTGTCGCCGACCGCCCCTGGTTCGCTGGCATAGCCTGCTTGGCTACACTGTCGGCATCGGTTCATCGGCATAGCCCGTTTGGCTATCACCGGCCGCCCTGCCCCGCTGGCACAGGCCCACTCGACTGTCACCGACGTACAAAGAAACCGCTCCTTTCGTATATGGCGGCTCGTCACCCCATTTCACGAATGAGCGGTTTTTTCCAAGACAAAAAAAGAGGGGACGGTCCCCAGGTCATTCAAGACCATTTGGGACAGCCCCCCCTTTTTTGACGCGTTACTGTACGTTGCATGAAGTCCCTCAGATCACGGCTTCGCTTCTTTGCGGGATTCCTGCATCCATCGTACGGTCAGTCTCACATCGGCGCTGTCGATCTTCCCGTCCTGGTTGACATCGTAAATCCGGTTCTCTTCGGTTACCGTCTCATGCTGGTGACGCGCGACGAGCGACACGTCCTTGCCCGTGACGATGCCGTCTCCATCCACGTCTCCCGGTATATTTCGGTCCGATACCGCGATTTTGTACAGCATCGTTTTCTCGTTCGTCGGCGTAAAGTACAGGTTGCCGTCGGCGCCGAGGGCGAACGACTCGCTCTCGCCGAGATAGCGGAAGTCCAGCGTTTCCGGGTCGATCGCCGTCAGCTTGGAGGCGACGTTCGCATACAGCAGGCCGTCCTGAGACCAGTACAGCTTCGCCGGCCGCCACATGCCGTAATCGGTCACTTCTGGGTACAGATTGCGGCTCTTCACCACTTCAAGCGTCTGCGGATTTACCGCAAAAATGACGCCGTTCGCCGTAGACCACAGCAGGCCGTCCGGCCCGAGCGAAATGCCCCCGATCAAACGCGGGCGTTCGATGCCTTCCGCCCGAGGCGTAAACTCGGCGACGGTCGTGCGGCTCTCCGTGTCCCACACGAACATCTTCGCTTCCGACGCCGCGGGATCGCTTCCGAGCCCCCCGAAGATCGTCGTCGTGCCGTAAATCTTGCCATCGCGGTACGCAAGCCCCGTAATGCTCTGGTTCTCGACGACATTGCGGTACACCTCCACAGACGGCCCGCCGGATGCGTGGGGATCGTATACGGTTATCGCGCCGCCAAGCTTGCCGTAGTACGGGATAGTGCCGATGTACAGCTTGCCTTCCGCCGCCGTCAAGGCGTTGATCCGATCCTGATCGCTGCCGATCTGGAACATTTGCTCGGGATTTTGCGCGCCCGGCGCCTTGTCGGGGTCGTAGCGGTACATATAGCCGTTCGGATAAACCCCCATCCACATATCGCCCTCGAACGGCGTCATCGTGTCCGCCTGCCCGAGTGTAATCGTCGTATTTTGTCCCGTTGCCGGGTTATAAATCGCGCCGATTGCGCTCGTGTAGCCGCTGACGTAGAGATTTCCTTCCGGTCCCGTTTCCACCGCCTGCACGATCGATGCCGACGGGGCGACAACCGGCGGAAACACACGGACCGTTTTCGTCTCCAGATTGAAAAACGTGACGGACCCGCCGAACTGAATCGTCACCAGATTCGGACCCGGCAGCTTCGGATCGTCCACATAGACCCAGTCTGCGCCCCGGAGGCCGCTTGCGTACGCCATCCCGGTATCTTCCACGACGTGTGCGGCCAAATCGAACGATTTCAGCTTGCCGCCGGAGATAAAGTACGTCTTCCCTTCGAGCGCCTTCGGCACGTGCAGTCCGGTTACGTTCGGAATGACGGTATCCAGCCACCGCTCCCCTTCAAGATCGTACACGTACATATTGCTCGATTTGCTGAAACGGGCGAACAGATAACCGCCCGCCTCGTCGAGATCGTAAACGAACGACTCCTCGCCGTCGAGAATCGGATCGTCCGCGATGTCTTCCTTGGCGCCGGTCTCGACATTCAGCTTGAATATCTTTTTGTCATGCGTTCCCGCATAAATATGGCCCTTGTAGTAAGCCATCGACCGGACGTATTCCTGCGACGTCTCGCCGATAAGCCGTCCGTAGTCGCGTACCTGCTTCGTGACGGGATCGTACCGGTATACTTTCCCGCTCGGGTACGTGCCCACGTAGGCGTTGCCCGCTTCGTCCGTAACGAGCGCCCAGGTGGACGAAGCGTCGGGAATGTCGGCGACGCCCTTGAGCTCCTTCGTCTCGGGCGAATAGCTCCACAGCTTCGGCTGGCTTCCCCCGCCGGCCGCTATGTAGACGGTGCCGTCCGGCGCCACCTCGTGCTGCCACGAGTCGGTCACGCCCGGAATCGGCATGCTGCGCAACAGCTTGTAATCGTCGAGATCGACGACGCTGAATACGGCCGTCGTGCCTTTCGTCGTCGTGTACATGACGTCGTGGCCGTCTTCCCGGCCTACCGCGCCGTCGAAAATACTGATGGCCGAATTCATCGGGGCCAGCAGCTTCTCCGGTTCGCCGTAAACTTTCCGCTCAAGCTTCGAGGAGGGACGGGGCGATGCGGCATCGGCCTGAGCCGTACCCGCCGACAGCACGAGGGATGACGCCAGCGCTACGGCCGCCATTTTGCCGAAAAATCGAATCATTACACAAAACCCCTTTCCGTATGAATATTCGAACAGCTTAATACTTCAACAGTACGCCAATCGTTCGCTCCGGAGCGGTCGCAAAAAGACGATACGCATCCGCCGCCCGGTCTATGGGCACCACCTCCGATATTAGTTCTCGGACTTGCAGCTTCTTCTCCGCCAGCAGCCGGAGGTATTCTTCCACGTTGCGCCCTTCCGTCCACCGAACGTATCCTACCGGATAATCGAAGCCGCGCACCTCGTAATTGCGGTCGTAGCGGCCGGGACCGCCGGCGCGGGATATGAGCACCTGGGCTTCCTTCGAAAACATGATCTCCCGCTCGAATTCCATCTTCAAATCGCCGACGATGACGATTTTCCCCCGATCGCGGAGCCGTCTGAGCGATGCGTTGATCAGCTCCGGCGCATGGCCGCCCGCGCAAAGGATGACCGCGTCCGCTCCCTCGCCTTTTGTCAATTCGAACAACCGGCGCTCCATGTCGGCATCCGAATCGAACGCATGAGCGACGCCGGACCGCCGCAGAAGATCGCAGCGGGACCGCAGCAAGTCGTGCCCGAAGACGTGAAACGACGCGGCATTGGCGATTTGAGCCATAATCTGCCCCAGTATGCCTAAGCCGACGATCACGACGCTTTCCCCGAAACGGAGGTCCGATTGCCGGAGCGCATGGATGGCGATGGCCCCCAGGCCGGCGAACGACGCTTCCTCAAGCGTCACGCCGTCCGGCACCGGGGAAACCAGATGTTTGGGTACGGCCAGCGTTTCGGCATGATGCACGAACGGCGCGCCGTAGCAGGCAACCTGCTGTCCGGGACGGACGTGGGTGACCCCCTCTCCCGTTTCGAGCACGATGCCGGACGCGCTGTAGCCAAGCTCTACGGGCTGCTCGCCGGTCCGCTTCGCCATCGACAGCTCGGTCCCCGGGCTGATGGCCGAGAACGCGGTCCGAATCAGCACGAAGTTCGGTGCCACCGGCGGCCGGGGGGGTTCTTGATGCTCCACCGTCTTCACGACGCCGGTTTGGGCAATTACAGATTTCAAAGCTCGTCTCCCTCCGTCTCATATCCAATCTCTGGGCAAGCGCCACCGCCGTCACGATTTGATGCCGGACATGGCGATCCCTTCGGTGAAATAGCGCTGGAAAAACAGGAAAATCAAAAAGGTCGGTATGAACGAAATGACCGCGCCCGCCATCTCGATGCCGAAATTGCCTTCCTTGGTCAGCAGCGAGGACAAACCGACGGTGATCGGGTACATATTCTCGGTCGTCAAAAAAATCAGCGGCGTAAACAGATCGTTCCAGCAGGAGATGAACGCGAACGTCCCGACCGTCGCCAGCGCCGGTTTGGCCAAAGGCAGCATAATTTGAAAAAACACCCGGAAATCGCCGGCGCCGTCGATATATGCGGCCTCTTCCATGTCATTCGGAATCGTCTGCATGAACTGGCGAACAAGAAACACGCCCATGATCGCCCATAGCTCGGGCACGATGATGGAAGCGTACGTATTCACCCATCCGAACTCGCTGAACATGATGAATTTGGGAATGATGAGCAACTGGTTCGGCACCATGACGACGGCCATCAGCGTCCAGAAGATGAATTCCCGGCCGAAAAACCGTTTTTTCGCGAAAATGTACCCGAGCAGCGCCGCCAGAAACATTTGCGTCACCACCGGTACCAGCGTCAGGAACAGAGAGTTGCCGATCCATCTCGCAAAATTGCTCGCCTCGAAAATATATTGGAAGTTGTACAGCGTCGGTTCGTCCGGAATCCAGAACAGCGGGTCGGCGATCGCCCTCCCGACCTTCTGGAACGAGCCGAGCACCATCAGAACGAACGGAAACAGAAAGATGACGCCAAGCAGTACAAGGATCACGTACAAAGGCAGTCTTTTGATCGCGACAGGCATAACAGCGCCTCCCTTCCGGTTCCTCTTGATTTAGTATTTAGCCTGAATTTCGAAAGCCCA
>NZ_JBCNFP010000058.1:0-67352 GCF_050481165.1 Paenibacillus cisolokensis | reverse complement strand
CATTTAATTTTACAATGAACCGGGTAAAAATACACGATTTTTTGGGGTAATATTACTTGACAAAAAACAGTCCCCTCATTTTGTCTCCACTTTCGCTCCGCCAAAACGAGCCTCTGGACGTCGATCGGGCGAAGCTGACTCTGATGTATATCCCTGTGGTATGCGTGAGCCAAGCGGCTGCTGGTATGGCCGCAATTAATCAAGAATCAGTGAACATGGAGGTTAAATAATTTATGCAATTAAAAATCAACAAAACCAAATGCTGCAGTTGCGAAAACATTTTCTTCGAATGGGATGATTCGCTACTGGAAAAGTGTCTGCATTGCTGGGTAAGTCTTGCAGAAGATAAGTTGGCCAACGTGATCGATTCGCAGACCGTAGAGGTAGAACTGGACTTTATCACCGGGCTAGTTGGGATCGCAGGCTCCGAGTCAAATACGCGGAGGTAACACATACGCATGCTCCTGACCCGGGGTGCGACCGTTCCTATTGTATTCTGTACAACTGAATACCGTTTGGCCTCCCTTATTCGGGCACTTCATTGTATTTTGTACAATAGGTTGTCGTCAAAAGCGCTTAATTCCGGTGTTTCGGCCTATTCTATTGCATATATTACAATGAAACGCCGATTATAAGCCCGTTATCGGACATTCTACTGTATGTTGTACAATGGATTGCGATTAAAATCGAGTAGGAGGGGGCGACCACCCCCGTCCTCTCGCACCACCAAGCATGCAAGTTCGCACTAAGCAGCTCCAAACGGACAACCGCGGGGACGCACTTGGCGGCTCCACACAGATACCCGCAAAGCCCGTACTGAACGGCTCCACACAGATACCCGCGGGGACGCACTTGGCGGCTCCACACGGAACCGCCGTTACCGGTCAACCGCCGAGCGCGTCACGCATCCGTTCCAGTACGGCTACGCCTCGTTCTTCGGCGGCTTTGGCGCGTTCCAGCACCGCAATGGAATATTCCGCATTAGCGGCGATGTCCGGATTGCCGCCTTGCGGAAACGGATACAGCAGCGGCAGCTCGGCCAGCGCCTCGTATACGGTCCGGTAATGGGCCGCAGCCTCTCCGGCAAGCCGGGATACTTCGCGTTGTTCCGGCTCCGGACCGTTCCACTGCTGCTCAATTTGTTCGAGAAATTTCACCGCATAGGCCCGCGCGTCGCATACGACCGCCGTGTTGTAGGCGTTGCCGAACACGTCGACGGCGCCTTTGCGGAATGCCCCGATCCAGGCATCGTAACCGGCAAGGCCGTTCCGGTACTCGGGAAACGTACGATCCTGGATGCGGGCATGATCAATAATGATTTGCAGCGCACCGGCCAACGCGGTCCGTTTATCGATCTCGAACCATTCGTCCACCGTCAGCACGAAAAGTTCGCCAATCTCGCCCCGGCCGAGCTTGTGGTACGGCAGCGTCCCTTCCTTGCTGACATCCTTGGCATGAAACTCCTGCTTCTCGTCGTCGTAACCGAAAATGACGCCGAACTCCGGGATGAACAGATCCCAGGCGACCGCCGGAACGCCCCGGTCGATGCTGCGCTGTACTTTGGCGATGGCATCGCCGAGCTGCTCGGGCGTCGGTGGCGTAAAATTCAGCTCGCCCAAGTAAGAGGCGCGAATGCCGAGGTTGAGCAGCCCTTCCGTCAGCACCGGTCCCCAATGCCACGCGGTCGGCCCGGAAACGTGGACATCGCCATCGCGAATGTTAATGCGGAACGCATGCCCGGTATAGCCCATCACGTCGACGAGCGAGACGTCCTTCTTTCCCGTAAATTTGATCGCTTCCCGGACCGCTTGTGCGGCAGTTGTCCAAGTACTTTCATAAATTCCGCAATGATGCGGCTTCGTATAGATAACCGGCACCCAAAACTCCATGACGGACCGCTCGTCATCGGGTCCCCGAAACCGCTCGTCGTACACTTCCAGATCGTAACAGCCTGGACGGTACGCGGACCGGGGGAACCACTCTTGGTAAACCTCGCTGATAAACGCGCCGATACCGTCCATTTTCCCGCGATAGGTAAAGACCGCATACGTGCCCGCTTCGGCGACGAACGCTTCCATCCCTTCCGGCAGCTCATGTTCCCCTGTTATCTCCGCGCCGGCCAAATAATGAAAATGGTCGACGTGCGGGTTGAAATCCGGCTTGCCGGGATATATTTCCACCCCGAACGTCCGTCCGGGCACCGCGTCGGCCAATTCGCCGCGGCGCCTTTCCCATTCGGTGTAAAGCTGCGGTATAAGCCGCTGTTCTTCATTTTCCCGCAAGTTCAACTTCCGTTTCAAACCGCCGATGACCGTTCTCGGCTTGTATGCCAGCACCGGCTGTTCCATACGCAATCCCCTCCGTACGAATTTAATGGAAGCGGATGATGGAGGCATCCAGCATGCGGCGAACGGGCAATCCCTCGACCCGTCGCTGTGCCACATAATCCCGGACATATACGCGCAGTCTCTCGTTTCGCACTTTGTTCCTCGCCTTTGACAAGCTGTTATAAATATAGGCGGGCGACGTGCGAAAGCATTCGGCAATTTCCTTCGGAGACAGCTCGCGAAAGAAATGAGCCTCGAATATGTCGCGTTCCTTCCGGTTCAGACAATCGAGCAGTCCGACAATGGCAGCCAGCATCTCCTTGCGCATCAGTTCCGCAGAAGGTTCGTCCGCAGCTCCGAACGGTTCGGCAAAACGTTCCTCCGTATGGAACAGCTTGCCGTCCACTTGGTTCCAATACCCCGGATCGTCACGCGAAAACCGCGGGGCCAGGACGGTTAATGGCAGCTCGCGACGATACAGGCCGCCCCGTCTCAGCTTCATCCGCGCCTGCGTCCGCACGATCTGATGGAACCAGGGAAGAAACCGTCCGGTATCCGCAAGAGTGCCCAAATGAAGAAACGCCCGGATGAGCGCCTCCTGGACAATGTCTTCCGCCAAATGATCGTCCCTCATAATCGACCGCGCGATGCCGCAAGCCCGGGCACGGTGGCGTCTGACCAGCTCGTAAAATGCAGCATGATCGCCCTCGCGGGCTTGCGCCGCAAGCGTACTGTCGTCCGCCGCGAACGATTCGTCCATCCTGCTACTCCCCCTTCCGCTCCCACTATTGTAGATGCCGGGATCGGCATAAATCTAACCGCTTATAAACCAAAAGTCTGAAAAAAACTTGACCGCGACAAAACCAAAATCTTCTTCTTCCGTAACTATACCGTTCGTTCGCGCCGCCTAACGGCCTAACGGCCACGGCGATCGTGCTCAGCCCGTCGGCAACCGCGATTTGGCCCTTCGGCTTGATGACGTACCCGTCATCAGCACGGTCGGCCGAACGGCTCAAGCTGTTGCCGCCCGGACTTTCGCCCTAAAACCGACGAACCTGCTGGACTTATTTTATAAAATGTGGAAAATGTATACAAGAGACTCAAAAAATGATGGCCAGCTAATCAACCCGCTTAATAATTGGCCCCGTTAATCGTTTATGGCCCGAACGTGTTAAACCGAACCGAGGAGGTATGCCGTTATGGATTGCCGTGTCGGATGTGCCGCATGCTGCATCGTCATCTCCATCTCCTCTCCGATCCCGGGCATGCCGGAAGGCAAACCGGCCGGCGTCCGCTGCGCGCAATTGACGGCAGACAACCGCTGCCGGCTATTCGGCAAGCCCGAGCGGCCATCCGTCTGCACAAGTCTGCGCCCCTCCCCCGAAATGTGCGGCCAGTCGGACGAAGAAGCTTACCTCAATCTGGAACGGCTCGAGCGTCTTACACGGCCTTCGTGACCGTTTCTGAACCGCCTTCTGCGCAAATCCCGCTTCATCCGTACTATCCGGCGTTTCCTCGCATCTATTTCGTATTCCGGCATCGTTTTGCCCCGACCCAAGTATGCTTCTGGCCGGATGCACGACAACATCGGACTTGTATTCCGTCGACCGTGTTGATGCGCGCGCCTACATCATGCCGGACGGCGATCTGTATATCGAAGAAATCGTTACATACAATTTCCACCGGGAAATGAACGGGACGGAACGATACGTCGAAACGCTCGGTCACGGGGGCATCGAATTTTTCGAAGCGCACATTCCGCCGGACGGCAAGGAACTATGCCGATTTTGCCAAACTGGACTGGAATTTTTTTATGTTTAATGACGTCGACAAGAACCGGGTCTCGATTCTCGTTACCGGGCACAAAGGCTATACGGCCGCCGTATTGCTCGGAAGCCTGTTTGCCGGCGCATACATCGTCGATAACGAGGTTTTCGACCGGCTCATGCTGCTTGTTTTGGCTTCGCTTATTTTGCTGTGACGTCTTCCGAGGCATAATTTGAACAGCGAATCTTTGGCATACTACTACGCGATCCGGCGCTGGAGACGGCAGTTGAAGAAAAACAGTTCCCGACACAATCGACAGGGGCACGCTGGAGCGGCATGCGCAGGCAGCGCTTATTACCGGCGTCAGTCCGTCGTTTATCCAACAGCTGCGGCAGACCGATTCGGACTTGCTGTCCGTTGTTCCGCTGCTTCAGCCCGCAGCGATAGCCGCCATTCAGGAGCAGTACCGCATCTGGAACGCCATCCCGCTGGCAAAGCCCGCCTCCCGCTCCGGCGGCCACGGCGGGGGCGGTTACGGCGGGGGCGGTTACGGCGGGGGCGGCGGTTGGGATAGCGGCAGCGACAACGGCGGGGACAGCGGCGGCGGTGGTGATGGCGGCGGGGGCGGCGGCGATTAGTCTTACTCCCGGTTTCGCCATCCCGACTTCATTTCTGTTACAATAGAAAGCGTGAATTGAACGATACGGAGGCCTGCATCGTGGATTACATTGTGCTGGACATTGAATTTAACGGCCGCAAATTTGCAAGTGATCTGCCGATGGAACTGATCGAGATCGGAGCGGTCCGGCTCGACTCCTCCCTGCGGAAGACAGACGAGTTTACCTCTCTGATCAAGCCCGTTTATTTTTCCAAGCTGAACAGCTTCATCCGGAAAAAGACCGGCATCCCTCAGGCAGAGATCGACCGCGCGCCCCGTTTTCCCAAGGTTATCGCGGACTTTTGCGCATGGCTGGACCGAAGCGGCGAATATTTGCTCGTCACCTGGGGCGGAGAAGATATCAAGCGCATCGTGCTGGATACGCGAATGCATAAACTGGACGATTCCCGATGGCTGGCCGCGAAATATTTTGACTTGTTAAAGGGATTTTTGCGGTATCGCAACCTGACGAACGACGTCAGCGTGGAGAAAGCGATGGCCGATCTCGGCATAACGCCCGCCGGCTCGGCGCATCGGGCGCTGGACGACGCGCGCATGACGGCCGAAATATTCCGCGCCGTATTCGATCATCTGGACTTCGACCAGGCGCAGCAATACAAGGACACGTACACCAACGCCAAGGAACGCCGTCTCGTCAAGCAGGCGGTCCGGTCGATGCGGTTGCAAAAGACGGAACCGCAATGGGAGAAGATCGTCGAGCAATATCTCCAAAACAAAGTGGCGCTCGACGATCCCCGAAAGCTTGCCGAGCTGCGGGCGTGCTTTGAAGAGGAGATGGCGAAGAAGCCGCACCCGAAGCCGTCCAAGACGCAAGCGGCGGCCGATCAAAAGAATGAAGAGGCCGGCAAGTCGCACGAAGCAACCGATAATAAGACGCAAGCGGCGACTGACAAGACAAACGCATAGGCAGCAGCCGGCATGAAAACCGGCGGCGAAACCGCCATTTTGCCGGCAGGGGAGCCCGGCATCTTGCCAGTCGCTGACGGTTGATACGGTTTTTTCGGCCGGGAAAGCGCCGCTAAACATCAAACTGCCGGAAATGAATTCCGGCAGTCTCGTTTTTATGGCTCCTCTAACGGGCAATTAAAAATCGAAGTTGTCCGGATCGGGACCGACACGGCGATCTTCGTTCAACCGGTCGATGCGCTCGACGTCTTCCGACGCCAGCTCGAAATCGAAGACGTCGGCGTTTTCGGCGATCCGGCTCGGTTTCGTCGATTTCGGAATCGTGACGACGCCATGCTGCAAATCCCAGCGCAATATAACCTGGGCCGCCGTTTTGCCGTATTTGCCGGCGATTTCCATAATGACCGGATGATTCAGCAGTTGGCCCTGCATGAGCGGCGACCAGGCTTCGAGCTGTATGCCGTGCTCACGGCAATACGACCGCAGCTTTTCCTGGGTCAAAAGCGGATGGAATTCGACCTGGTTGACCATCGGCTTGATTTCGGCGTCCTGCATCAGGTCTTCGAGATGGTGAACCTGAAAATTGCTGACGCCGATCGCTCTGACTCGCCCCTGTTTGTACAAGGTTTCCAACGCCCTCCACGCCTCTTTATATTTCCCTTTTACAGGCCAGTGGATCAGATACAAATCGAGCGTATCCCGCCCCAGTTTGTTCAGGCTCGTATCGAAGGCGGCCAGCGTCTGCTCGTAGCCCAGATCGGCTGTCCACACCTTGGATGTCACGAACAGCTCTTCTCTTGCAAGTCCGGTCTCCGCAAGCGCTTCGCGAATCGCTTGGCCGACGCTCGCTTCGTTTTTGTAAATCGCTGCGGTATCGATGCTCCGGTAGCCATGATTGACCGCAAATGTAATAGCCTGGACGAGCTCGTCTCCCTCTTCGACTTGAAAGACCCCGATGCCGAACCAGGGCATTCGCACCCCGTTGTGAAGCTCGGTCGTATCCTGCAAATGTTTTGCCATTATTATAGACCTCCTTTGGAATGAAGAACCTGCTTGGCGCTGACAGCCTTCGAGTCTTTGTTCTCCATAAAGCTAGCCCAAACCGTCAGCAGGACGGCGGCCGCAACCATCACAGCGCCGACCCAAGAGGTATGCATAAGACCGATTGTGTCCGTCACAATTCCCCCCAGGTATGCCCCGAGCGCAATACCGGCATTAAACGCGGCAATGTTGATCGCGGAAGCGACGTCCACCGCTTGTGGAACAAACCGCTCGGCAAGTATAACCACATAAACCTGAAGACCGGGAACGTTCATGAACGCGAGCAAGCCCATAAAAAATACGGTGATCAGGCTGGCCGCCGGGTACGGTGCGGTGAAGGTAAAGATGAAAAGCACGGCGGACTGGATGAAAAACATGAACAGCAGCGCGGTAACCGGTTTGCGGTTGGCCGCTTTTCCTCCAATTGCATTGCCGATGGCAATCGCCGCGCCGTAAAGCACGAGAATAAGCGCGACCGTTTTTTCCGGGAATCCGCTGATTTCGCTCAGCACCGGGGACAAATACGTATAGACAGCAAAGGTTCCGCCGTACCCCAAGGCAGTGATGGCAAACACGAGCAGCAGCCGTCCGTTCGTGATTACTTTGGCCTGATCCCGAAAGGTGACAGGCTTTCCTTTACGCAAGCCTGAAGAAGGAACCAGCGTCAGATTGGCAACAAAAGCGGCAATACCGGCTGCGGTGATGAGCATAAAAGCGATTCGCCAACCCCACTCCTGCCCGATATAAGTTCCCAAAGGCACCCCGATGACGGTCGCGATCGTCAGGCCGGAAAACATGATCGAGATGGCGCTGGCCCGACGGTTCTCGGGCACCAGGTCGGCGGCGATGGTCGAGCCGATGGACATGAAGACGCCGTGCGAAAACGCCGAGATGACGCGCGCCGCCAGCAGCACGCCGATGCCGGTGGCCGAAGCGGCCAAGGCGTTTCCGATAATAAATACAATCATGATCCACAAAAGCAGCGTCTTTCTCGCGACTCCGGCAGTAAGGGCCGTTAAGACAGGCGCGCCGAACGTGACCCCCAAAGCGTACAACGTAACGGTCAATCCCGTAGTCGTGACCGATATATTCAAGTCTTCGGAAATAAGCGGGAGCAGTCCGACGCTGATAAACTCCGTCGCTCCGATGGCAAATGCGCTGATCGCCAGCGCAAATAGCGCAAACGCGCTTTTCCTTTGATTCTGCGGCATATTATCTCGACTCCTGCAGTATGGTGTTGCCGGCCGGCAAATGTTATTATGAATGATGCATACACCGAATAACAGTACGTACTTTGAAGTACTATAGGTACTAAAAAGTGCCTATACAAGCATAGGAGTGAATACGTTTTGAGCACGAAAAAATACAACATTTCGGTGGAAGCTACGCTGGAAGTGATCGGGGGCAAATGGAAATGCGTAATCCTATGCCACTTGACGCGCGGCAAAAAACGAACAAGCGATTTGAAGCGCAACATGCCCAATATTACGCAGAAGATGCTGACGCAGCAGCTGAGGGAGTTGGAGCAGGACGGCATCGTGAGACGAATCGTTTACAATCAGGTACCGCCGAAAGTGGAGTATGAGCTTACCGAATACGGATGGAGCCTGAAGCCGATCCTGGACGCCCTATGCGATTGGGGGGAAAAACACATCATCCGGGAATACGGGGACAAGTTCGCGGTATTGGAAGACAACGTGCTGAATCAATAAGGGGAAGCGCGGAGGAAATTGTGCATTCGACCTGGCATGTCCTTTCATTTCGGGATAAACGGCCGATTGGCTACTCCTGTCCGATTTGGTGTATAATGGAGGCAATGAAATGATGCACACCGTGCCGATATCGTCCGGCATTTAACATTCAAGTTATCGGGAGGCGGCTATGTTTAGCAGTCATAAAGTCAAAATATTCGCAGGCCTGTCCAACCGGCCGCTGGCCGAGAAAATATGCGAAGAGCTGCAGCTTCCGCTTGGCAACGTGGCCATATCCCGCTTCGAAAGCGGGGAAGTTCACGTTTCGTACCAGGAGTCGATCCGGTCCTGCCACGTTTTTATCGTCCAGTCGATGTCTCACCCGGTCAATGAGCATCTGGTCGAACTGCTGGTCATGATCGATGCGGCCAAACGGGCTTCGGCCAAAACGATCAATCTCGTCGTGCCTTATTACGGCTATGCCCGGCAAGAGCGCAAAACGGCGCCGCGCGAGCCGATTTCCGCCAAGCTGATGGCCGATGTGATGACCAGGGTCGGCGCGAACCGGCTCATTACCGTCGATCTGCATGCCGACCCGATCCAGGGCTTCTTCAATATTCCGGTTGATCATCTGACGGCGCTCGATCTGATCATCGAATATTTGCGCAGCAAAAATATCGACAACCCGGTCGTCGTATCTCCCGACGCCGGACGGGCTTCGACGGCCGAGAAGCTGGCCAATCATCTGGACGCGCCGTTCGCGATCATGATTAAAAACCGGCCGGCCCACAACCAGTCCAAGATCACCCACATCATCGGCGAAGTCACAGGCCGTACGCCGATTATTATCGAGGATATGATCGATACGGGCAGCACGATCGTCAACGTCGTCCAGGCGCTCAAGAACCGCGGCGCCCACGACGCCTATATTTGCGCGACGCACGGCCTCTTCTCCGATAACGGCATCGAGAAGCTGAACCATCCCAACATCCGGGAAGTAGTCATTACCGATACGATCGAGCATTCCGAATATCCGGACAAATTCCGCGTCCTGTCCATGTCCCAGTTGATCGCGAACTCCATTCGCATCAATATGCAGGGCGGTTCCATCGACAAGATGTTCCGGTATACCCATTTGTGATGCAGGACGGTTCCATCGGCAACATGTTCCGGTATACCCATTTGGGTTCGATATGGCATATTAGTTTACGCCGTTATTCCGTTTTCGCCTTTATACCGCTCTATAGCAAATCCCACAGCTGCTTGCCGACAAGCAGCGCCGTGACGGCGATAAACAGCGGCCTGACATAGGATGCGCCTCTGCGAATGGCGAACCGGGAGCCGACATAGGCGCCGGCGATCATGGCGAGCCCGAGCGGCAAGCCGTAGCCGATATGAACGGTGCCGAACAGGAGGAAGGTGGCCAGGCTGGCGATATTGCTCGCGAAGTTGAGCACCTTCGCATTGCCCGACGCCGCGACGAAATCGTAGCCGATCAGCAAAAACATAAACAGCAGAAAGGATCCGGTACCGGGGCCGAAGAAGCCGTCGTAAAACCCGATGACGAAAGCGCCGGCGCCGATTAGCGTCCGGCGCATCGGTGAAAGCGTGACGACGCGGCCGGCTCCGCTCCAGCTTTTCTTCAGCACCGTATAAATCAAAATGACCGCCAGCATCCCGACGACCAGCGGCCGCATAAATGCCGACGGGATCAGATGCACCGTATACGTGCCGAGCACCGAGCCGGCGAAGGACAGCGGGAACAGCGCGAGCACCGGCCTGATGTCGATTTTTCCGGACGCGAGAAAGGCCGCGGTGCTCGTGAACGAGCAGAGCGTCCCTGCGAATTTGTTCGTTCCGAGCGCCATGCTGGGCGGAAGTCCGGTCATCAGCAGCGCAGGCACCGTGAGGAGCCCTCCCCCGCCGACGACCGAATCGACGAAGGCGGCCGCAAATCCGACCGCGGCAAGCAGAAGCATGATTTCGAGCGAAGGAATTTCCATTCCCTTTTATCCTTTCCTGCTAAAATTCCGGCAAACGGCTCCGTCATGCCGCAAACCTTGTTCTATTCCGCCGTCCCTTCCCTCAATTTTTTCGCTTCCGCCTGAAAAACGCCCGTACATTTCACCAGAAAGTCCGCCAGCATGACCGTCTCCTCCGGACTATATTCGGAGAAAAGCTTGCCCGTCGCGGCCCGGAACGAAGCCATCAGCGGCACGATTTCCGCTTCGACCTTCTCCTTGTCGGCTTACAGAATCGTTTTGCGGCGGTCCTGCGGAATCGGCTCGCGGCGGACGAACCCGGATTTTTCCAGCCGATCGATGACGGTTGTCGCCGCTCCGGAAGACAGCCCCGCAAGCGCGGCCAATTTCCCCGGCGTATATCATATATTATGCTATGGCGTCGAAGCGGCAGAAGCAGAATCCGTATGTCCCATATATCTCGAAAATCTAAATATTTGGTTTCCAAAACAATTTCATTCCGAAGGAGGCTGTTCGATGCTCCCCTCGCTGACGACCGTACTGAATGCCTTCGTGGTGTTCGGGTGGGCCGAGACGCGGTGCTGCACACCTTGCCCATGAAAGGGCTGCATCTTCCGTCCGCTCGAAATGCCGCCATCTATTTGGTCAAAAACGTTACGTTCATCCCGATTTGCCTCGTTTGCGTGCTGCGGCTCATCCGCTGGGTTTGAGGGCGGCGGCCGCCCTCATTCCGTCACGATGCCGCGTATGAGCGCCGGCGCCTCGGCCTGACCGGCAATCCGGATGCTGGCGTACAGCTTGTCCTTCACCTCGTCCACCGCTTCCCGGTTCGCGTGAATCGTCACGAGCGATTCACCCGCACGGACCGGGTCGCCGACCTTCTTGTTCAGCACCAGCCCGACGGCCAGATCGATCTGCGACTCCTTCGTCGCCCGGCCGGCGCCGAGCAGCATCGCCGCATGGCCGATTTCGTCGGCGGCCATCGCGGCGACGACGCCGTCTTCCCGCGCCGGCACCTCGATCCGGTAAGCGGCCTGCGGCAGCCTGTCCGGATCGTCGGCGACGGCGGGATCGCCGCCCTGGTTGGCGACGAACGTCTTGAATTTCTCCAGCGCCTTGCCCGCGGCGAGCGCTTCCTTCAGCTTCGCCTCCGCCTCCTCCAGCGATGCCGCCTTGCCCGCCAGATAGACCATCTGGCTGCCGAGCGCCAGGCACAGCTCCACCAGATCTTTCGGCCCCCGCCCCTGCAGCGTCTCGATCGCCTCCCGCACTTCCAATGCATTGCCGATCGCAAAGCCGAGCGGCTGGCTCATATCGGAAATGACGGCCATCGTCTTGCGGCCGAGCTTGTTGCCGATGCCGACCATGGCGCGGGCGAGCGCTTCGGCCTCCGCGGCCGTCTTCATGAACGCGCCCGCGCCGGTCTTCACGTCAAGCACGATGGCGTCGGCGCCGGCGGCGATCTTCTTGCTCATGATCGAGCTGGCGATGAGCGGTATCGATTCGACGGTCGCCGTTACGTCGCGCAGGGCATACAGCATCTTGTCGGCCGGCGTCAAATTGCCGGTCTGGCCGATGACGGCGATGCGATGCCGATTGACCAGCCGGACGAACTCCTCCTTGCCGATATCCGTATGGAAGCCTGAGATCGATTCCAGCTTGTCGATCGTGCCGCCGGTATGGCCAAGCCCGCGGCCAGACATCTTCGCCACCGGAACGCCGAGCGAAGCGACGAGCGGAGCCAGCACCAGCGTCGTCGTATCGCCGACTCCCCCGGTGGAATGCTTGTCGACCTTGACCCCTTCGATCGCCGACAGATCGACCGTCTCCCCGGAATGAACCATCGCCATCGTCAAGTCGGCCCGCTCCCGCTCACTCATGTCCCGGAAAAAAATCGCCATCGCCATGGCGCTCATCTGATAATCGGGAATATCGCCTTTCGTATATCCCTCGATCATGAACCGGATTTCGTCCGTCGTCAGCTCCAATCCGTCCCGTTTCTTCGCGATCAAATCCACCATCCGCATCGCCGGATCTCTCCTTTTACAACGAAATCGCCGTTTCCAGCGCCACTTCCATCATGTCGTGAAACGTCGTCTGCCGCTCCTCTGCCGTCGTCTCTTCGCCGGTCAGCAAATGATCGCTGACGGTCAGAATCGTCAGCGCGCTGGCGCCATGCTTCGCGGCGATCGTGTACAGGGCGGTCGTTTCCATCTCGACGCCGAGCACGCCGTACGCCATCAGCTTCTGGACGGCGGTCTTGTCGTCCCGGTAGAACGTATCCGTCGTCAGCACATTCCCGACATGCGGGTTCAGCCCTTTCGCCCTGCAGCGCTCGTAAGCGGCCAGCAGCAGCGGAAAACTGGCGATCGGCGCATAATCGAAGCCTCCGAAAATATGGCGGTTCATACCCGAATCGGTGCAGGCCGCCTGGGCGAGTATAATGTCCCGCACCTTGACATGCTGCTGCATGGCGCCGCATGTGCCGACGCGGATCAGCTGCCGGACCCCGTATTCGGCAATAAGCTCGTGAACGTAGATGCCGATTGACGGAATGCCCATCCCCGTTCCCTGCACGGACACGCGCTTGCCCCGGAATGTCCCCGTATAGCCGTACATTCCGCGCACTTCGTTGTAGCATTGAACATTCTGCAAATACGTTTCGGCGATATGTCTGGCCCGCAGCGGATCTCCCGGCAGCAGAATCGTTTCGGCAATGTCGCCGGGCTTCGCGCCGATGTGTACGCTCATACCGTTCCCTCCCTCTTTCGAATCGTTACCGCAATTCCGCCAAAAAACTGGTCCCGTGCTTCGGCATCGCCACGCCGAAATTGTCGGCCACCGTCGCGCCGACATCGGCGAACGTCTCGCGAATCGGAAGCTGCCGACCGCCGTCCGCAAAACGCGGTGAATAGACGAGCAGCGGCACGCGTTCACGCGTATGGTCCGTTCCTTTGAACGTCGGATCGTTGCCGTGATCGGCCGTGATAATGAGCAGATCGTCAGCGGTCAGCTTGGCGAATACTTCCGGCAGCCGGGCGTCGAATTGCTCCAGCGCTTGCCCGTAGCCTTTCGGATCGCGCCGGTGCCCGTACAGCGCATCGAAGTCGACGAGATTGATGAAGCTGAGCCCGGTGAACGGTTCGTCCAGCGTCCGCACCAGCTTATCCATCCCGTCCATGTTGGATGCGGTGCGGACCGCCTTCGTAATGCCTTCGCCGTCGTAGATGTCGGAAATTTTGCCGAGGGCGATGACGTCGTATCCCGCATCCTTCAGCTCGTTCATCACCGTCCGCCCGAACGGCTTCAGCGCATAGTCGTGACGATTGGCCGTACGCACGAAGTTGCCCGGTTCGCCGACGAACGGGCGGGCGATAATGCGGCCGAGCATGTACGGCTCGTCGAGCGTAATGTCCCGGCAAAACCGGCATATCGCGTACAGCTCGTCAAGCGGCACGACCTCTTCGTGGGCGGCAATCTGCAGTACCGAATCGGCGGAGGTGTACACGATCAAGGCGCCGGTCTTCAGATGCTCCTCTCCGAGCTCGGCGATAATTTCGGTGCCGCTGGCCGGCTTGTTGCCGATCACTTTGCGGCCGGTTTTCTTCTCGATCCGCTTGATCAGCTCGTCCGGGAATCCGTCCGGGAAGACGCGGAACGGCTTGTCGATGTACAACCCCATAATTTCCCAATGGCCGGTCATCGTATCTTTGCCCCGCGACGCTTCATGCATCTCCGTATAATAAGCGAGCGGACGTTCCGCCTGCGGCACCCCCGGAATCGGCCGGATGTTGGAAAGTCCGAGCTTCGCCATATTCGGCATATGAAGCCCGCCTGTTTCACGGGCGATGTGGCCGAGCGTATCGGCGCCGACATCGTCGAATTCGGCCGCATCCGGCGCCTCCCCGATGCCGACCGAATCCATGACGATGAGATGTACCCGTTTGAACGTTGCTTGATCTGCTCTGTCTGTCTGATCTGCCATTTTCACGCTTCCTTTCCGTTTGCATTCTCACCCGCGCCTGACGCGCCTATCGCATCAGTCACGCCGCCGCGCCTGTCACGCCCGCCGCGCCTGTCACGCCCGTCGCGCCTGCCGCACCTGTCGCGCTCGCAGCCGGCCGGCTCTTTCGTCACCCACCCATATCCGCCGCGCGGAAAGCGCCAGGAAGCAGCCGTCCGATCGTCCATTCCTCCGCTTCTCCGCGAATATTCGCCAAATAAACGACCGTCTCGCTATCGCAAAATTCGGCCAGCACCTGCCGGCACGCGCCGCACGGCGAGACCGGACCTTCCGTGTCCGCCACGACAGCGACCGCCTCGATTCGGCGCGCCCCTTCGGACACCGCCTTGAAGACGGCCGTCCGTTCCGCGCAGTTGGTCAGTCCGTAAGAGGCATTCTCGACGTTGCAGCCCCGGTACACCTTGCCGTCCGCCATCACCGCCGCGCCGACCTGGAACCCGGAATAGGGGGCGTACGCCCGCTTGCGCGCTTCGATCGCTTCCTGAATGAGCCGTTCCTTCACCCGTCATGGGCCTCCTTCCGCAATCTTCCATATGTTCAACGCGTTGCGCCAATAACCGCTTGCGCTTCCCCATAACTCTCTCCTCGATTTTACCATAAAGGAAAAGACCGGATCATCTTTACGACCCGGTCCTGCATGATTCGCTTATTTGGTCGTATACCACTCCTTCAGCAGTTGTCCCGCTTTCTTGCCGTATACGTCGAACCCTTTGTTCTGCTTCGCCGCTTCGATGCCGTACAGCTTGACGCTCCAATCCCACCAGAAGAAGCCGCCGAACCACGGTTCATGCCAGAATACTTTCAAGGCGGAGCTGTAAAAGTTCGCTTGCTCCTCTTCGCTGACAGGCAGTTCCGTATGCCGGAAATCCCAGGGCATCGTGGCGCAGCCTGCGGCGCTTCTGCATCCGATCTCCATAAAGAGGACCGGCTTGCCGTATTTCCGATGCAGCCGTTCCAGCTTCTCGCGGACGGGAAGCCAGCGGGCGATCATATTCTCTTCGGTATCGCCCGGTACGGCGCCGACCGGGTAATAAGCGCTCGTGCCGATATAATCCACCTGGTCGAACCACTCGACCCCTTCTTCGGTGCCGTGATTCGCGTTGTATACGATCGGCCCCGCATACGTCCCGCGTACGCGGGCGATCGTCATCGTCCAGCGCGCCGTCTGCGATTCCGTCCTGACCATCTCGCAGCCGACACAGAACATCTCGCACCCGAGTTCCTCTGCAAGTTCCGCGTAATGGACAAGGAAGTTCGTATAGGATTCGAACCAGCGGTCCCAGTACGGATACTTCGGGCTCTCTTCCTCGGGAAACCCGATATGCGCCCGCCAAATGCCGTCGCGCGAGTTGACGACCGGCTTCAAGCACACCTTGAGCCCGAGCCGCTTCGCCTCCCGGATCGCAAATTCCAGATCGCGGTCCGTCACCGTATAGCCGTAATCGAAAGGAATACTGGTGGAATGCACGTGATCCTGCAACGTATCGAACGACAATGCTACCCACTCGCAGCCGTTCTCCTTCAATTTCGTTAACGAATCGACGGCTTGCGGCGTCCGGTAGTCGCCCCGCCGGGAGTTCCAGCCCCACGTCATGCCTTTCATCAATATGCGATCTGCCATTGCGGCCTCCCTTATGGTCTCGTTCCGTATATTCCGTATAATAGAAAGTTCCGGCGGTTCTCCCTTCCGTCGGGCGGTTCCGATCGGACGGTCAGCCTACGACGCCCGTGCGCTCCACGCTTTCGACAAAATAACGCTGCACGAACAAGTACATCGCGATGAGCGGCGCGATCGCCAGCAATATGCCCGTATCGACGATCATCGCCACGTGATTCGGGTCCGCCTTCACATCCGCGTTCGTGCCGATCCCAAGCAAGGCAGGCAGGTATTGGTTCGCGTCGGCCGGCAAAGAATTGACCGACATGAGCGCGCTTTCGCTCATGAAAAGAGAAGCGTAGAACGTATCGTTGTATTGCCATACGAAAGCGAACAACATCACGGTCATCAGCGCCGGAACCGCGTTCGGCAGCATGATCCGGAAAAACGCCGAATAGCCCCCCGCGCCGTCGATGACCGCCGCTTCCTCGATCTCCTTCGGAAGACCGCGGAAGAACTGGCGGAAAATATAGATGTACAAGCCGGATTTCAGCCCGTTGGCCGTCGCCGACGTAATCATGGAAGGCCAGTACGTATTCAGCAAATTGACGCCGTCGCGACCGGTAAACAGCTTGATCAGCCCCATAAAATCCAGATTGCGAAAATGCAGATACATCGGCACCATCAGCGTGCTCATCGGGATCAGAATCGTCAGCACGACGCATGTGAACAGAATGTTGCTGCCCGGAAACGAAAATCTGGCGAATCCGTAGCCGGCAAGCGCGCAGGAGGCGGCCTGCAGCAGCGTCATCACGGCGGCGAACATAAGCGTATTGCCGAGCATCGGCCAATAGTCCAGCACCTTCATCGTCAGCTTGACGTTATCCAGCGTAAAATGAATCGGCACAATATAAATCGTAGGGTTATAAATATCGACGGGATCTTTGAACGCCATCGAAATCCGGCTGAATAGCGGATAAAGAATGACGAATGAAATGCCGATGACGAGAACGTAGAGCGACAGCATCCACAGCCATTCGAGCGACTTGTTCTTCGTCCGCTGCAACCGATAAACCATCGCTTCGTTCCGCGCGATTTTCGCCGTATTTTCCATATGCCCATCCCTCCTCCCGCTCGGCCTCAGTCTCAGTTATAATAAAACACTTTCCGCGAAATCAGCACGCCGATGACGACGAGAATGACGGCGACGACGAGCGTGTACAGCCACGACATCGCCGCGCTGAGCCCGAAATTTTGCGACCGGAACGCCGTCTCGTAGATCTTTTGCGTGACCGGACTGTCCGCGAACGAGTCGATGATCGTATAGATGACATTGGTCAGGATGAGCGGACTCACCATCGGAAACGTAATTTTCCAAAACGCCTCGTAAGCGGTCGCGCCCTCCATCTTGGCCACTTCGTACATCGCCGGCGGAACCGACTGAAGCGCCGCCAGGAAGATCAGAATCTGCACGCCGGAGCTGCGAATGATTTCATAAATGCGCATAACGGCATCCACGAGATACTGGATGAACCATTCCGGCATGCCGGCGCTGTCCAGCAGCAAGATAAAAGAAAGCGTGTCGAATCCGCTTTGCGTCTCGCCGAGTTCCTTGGCCACTTCCGAGCTGCCGGTCAAGCTGATCAGACCGGATGTCTCCGCGGCCGAGATGGCGCCGGAAGCCAGAATGACCGGGAGGAAGAAGACGGCCCGGGCTAACGCCCTTCCCTTGAATTTCTGATTCAGCATCGCCGCCGAGAACAGGCTGAAGAACAGGATGAGCGGGACGTTCCAGGCCATATCCGTCACCGATTCGGTCAGAATCCGGTTAAAATTCGCGTCGACAAACAGCGCTTCTTTAAAGTTCCGAAAACCCGCAAACTGCAATTCGTATCCGCCGGGCGCGACTTTCAGTTCGTTGAAGCTGAAGCTGATCGACTGGATCAGCGGCACCGCGAACAAGAAGACGAATCCGATCAGCCACGGCAGGATAAAGGTAAAGCCGAGCATCGCCCTCTTTTGCGTTAACGTCCATCTTCTCAGCATCATGGGCTCCCACCTCCCACCTCGAAGTCTCGGGGACCGACTCGCGTTCCGCCGACGGTAACCGCTTTGTCCGTATAATTGACGATGACGGAAGCGCCGTTCTCGTATTTCGTCTCCACGACGCCTTCCGCGTGGCGGATATGCGCCGACATTTTTACGGTGCGCAAGCCGGACAGCGCTTCGTTCACTTCCCGGTACATCTCCACCGCCCGGTCGTACCAGGATGCGTACTGGATGGAGAACATCGTGTCGTATGGCGTAAATTTCAGTTTCGACGACGGCTCTTCCGACCACAGGAAATGCGGCGCCGCGCCAAGCTCGACGGCGCGGAGCAGGTGCGTGCGCACATCCTGCTCGTCATCGAGATTGACCGGCTGTCCGGCATAATCGGCGTAGCCGTGAACGACCATCTGATAGAACGGCACCGCTTCGTCCGTAATGTTGAACAGGCTGGTGGAAGTCGGCACGTTCACAAGCTGATCGGCGTAAGCAAGCGCGTACGCGTTGCCGCCGGCGATCAGAAGGTCCGGGTAATGGTCCCGGATCTTGCCCAGCTGTTCCGTGACGACGTTCTTTGCGGTTTCACGGAAGATGACGCGGTTCACGCGGTAATCGGAATGCAGAAGATCGCCGAGATCGCGGAGCGCGACGGCGTCGCTGCCGACCGTTGCATACTCCCGGAGAAAGCGGTCGACATAATAAGGCAGCTTCGCCGGTGACAGCAGGTAATAGGAACCCAGTTCGCGGTCCATGTAATTCAGCGACCGGTTGAACGGCGCGCGAAGCGCCTCTTCGCGGGTTACAAAACGCGCGGCGTCGGAAGCCGGCGTGAAACGGCCTTCATCCTGATACACGCGCTGGAACGCGACATCCGGGTACAGCTTGCCGCCCATCGCCGCCAGCTTGCCGGCCAGCGATTCGAGGTCCGCCTTGCCGCCCAATATGCTGTCGACCTTCACCTTGTCCGGCGTCTCGTGATTCAAGCCTTTATTGAACCAGCCGAGATAGCGCATCCGAATATTGGCGACGCCGTCCGCCCGCAGCCGGTCGGCGATGGCGCCGGCCGCATCGAACGAAGTCATCGCAATCATGCCCTTGTACGGGACGCCGAGGAACGTCTTCCGCTTGTCGACGGCTCCCAGCACTAGAGGAAGGGCTGGGGAATCCAGCCCCTCCTCATCAAACCGTACGTGAGGTTTTCCCTCATACGGCTTTCCGATGTTCGTCATTCATGCGCATTCGATTTACAAAAGCGTCTTTAACCCACACATTTGGCTTAGCCGTTGTACTTCATGCCAGGAACTGCGCCAGTATCTGCGCTGGCTCTTCTTCGCGTACCATTTCATCAATCGCATCCGGATGTACCAATCCAGCTTGGCCATCCATTTTGCGCTGTACGGTGTCGCGTAGTAGTTCCTCCACCCTCGAATCTTCGGATTGAGCCATTCCACGTGTTCCTTAAAGGAAACGTGCCGCATGTTTGGCGGCGCAAGTCTCTCCTTCACCACTTCCCGAATATGCCCCTCCGCTTTCTTGCAGAGCCATTGCTGGGTTGTGTAGTACACGCGGTTTTGACTCGTTGCTGCCTTCGTCTTCCGGTGGTGCATGCCGAGAAAGTCAAACCCTTCCTCTCCCGTCCATAGCCCCACTATCCGCGTCTTCGTCGGATGCAAGGCAAGTTCCAGCCGCTCCATGATCGCCTGAATCAGTTTGTAGGCATGAAGCGCGTCTTTTCTCGTCTTGCACACCACGACAAGATCGTCTGCATACCGCGTTAGTTCTCCGACTTCCTTTCCATGCCTTTTTCCCACAGCATGTCAAAGTAGTTCAGGTAGATGTTCGCCAAAAGCGGTGAGATTACCCCTCCCTGCGGCGTTCCGAGGTCGGAACGCCTTACCGTTCCTTCTTCCATTACACCTGCTTTAAGCCATCCACGGATCAGTTTGAGCATGCGTCTGTCACTGACGCGCATTTCCACCAGTTTCATCAATTTCTCTTGGTTGATGTTGTCGAAGTAGCCTTGGATGTCGACGTCGACCACCCAATTGCCTTTGCGATTGCAGGCTTTGCGGATTCGTTCCAGCGCTTGTTTCGCGCTTCGTTTCGGTCGGAATCCGAAGGAGCATTCCTGAAAATCGGCTTCAAAAATCGGTTCCAGTATGAGTTTTACGGCCATTTGCACGACGCGGTCTTTTACCGTTGGGATGCCGAGCGGACGCATCCGTCCATCTTTCTTGGGGATGTATTGGCGTCGTACAGGTTGGGGACGGTATTTGCCCTTGCGCAGTCGTTCTTGGCATTCTGCGACGAATCGTTCTTCCCCCATCTTCTCGATGTCCGCCAGCGTCTCGCCGTCAATGTCTGACGCCCCTTTGTTCGCCCGTACCCTCCGCCATGCTTCCCATAGGACTTCCTCCCGGTACACCTTGTCGTACAAGGCATGGAATCTTCTGCTCTTGCTTGTCTTGGCAGCATGACCTAGCTTTCCTTGGAGTTGTTGAACTTTTTCCATTGGTGTCGTTAGCCGCATGGCATTCACTCACTCGTACCTCCTCGAAAAGCTTGAACAAAGCAGGGCCCCTTCCCTCCCGCAGGTTGTGTTGTCCTGCGTTCTGCGGTACTATTGGCCCCTCGGACTCCCTTCCTGCAGATGGCTCACTTCACCTTTTGGGCTTATAGAGCATCTTGTTACGAAACGTCTGTTCCGTGCAGGGGACGCGGCAGGATTCACTTCATGTTACGGCCTGACATGTTGCTCGCCCTGTCTCTGACAGGTTCTTCCGTCGATGCGCTTCTGCGCACAGGTTTCTCCGTACACAGGCATCCCAGCTACACGGGGGCTTGGCCCCTCCCGCGACCGGACTTCCACCGGCTAGAAGATGCGTGCTTTCTGGGCACGCCGTTCATTAAAAGTTCTTCAACCTGACTTTGTGAGGAAGGAACACCAAGAAAGAGTCAAAAGGAAACAAGAGGATTACATTTATAAGTAATTGAATTCTGGTAATTGACCCCCCAATTATGAGATGCTTCACTACACAAAAAAAACACATTGACATTACCACAAAAATGAAGTGAGTGTTCCCACTTCATTTTTCTGTAATTTTGTTGCATCTCCATGAACGGAATCGAATTGTAGACAGTGGTGGTAAATATTAGGTATAATGAAGGAGGGCATTAGTCTCAATAGGGGAGGACGCTATGCGAAAATCGACAATTGTATCGTTAATCTTTTTTACAGTGATTTCTGTTTTCTTCGTCCCTAGTAAAATTTTTGCTGACTCATCAGAGTATGTCTATTTGGCAAAAGTATACGATAGCGATTATGAAGCAATAATTGTTCGCAAAAATGGAGACGCTTACTTAATCGAATATGGTGTTGGAGTCATATCTATTTGGAGGTATGAAGGAGAGTTTGTTGTTATTAACTCACCGAGTTTGTTTGCAGGAGTTGGGTCAACCATTGTCTTGCCCGACGAGGATGAAGAAGCTACTATATGGGACGCTGAGTTTTTAGGTAATATTTATGAAACATCAACTAGTGTAACTTTACCTGAACAACCCGTTAAACAAGAGCCTAAACAACCAACCAAGACAACTAAGGCAACTAAGGCAGTTGTTAACGGAAACACTAATCAAGAAGTGAAGGTCTTTTTTAATGACCAGCCTGTTACTTTTAACGGGACGCAGCCTGCTGTCATAAATAATAGAGTGATGGTTCCGTATCGAACAATTGTTCAGTTGATTCCTGGTGCAAGTGTGGTATGGGATAAGAAAAATAAGCTAATCTCAATTTACAATTTAAAGGATGTCGTGAGACTTAAACTTGGAAGCAAGGTTGCTTGGATTAACGGCAAAAAGACGATGCTAGATACCGCTCCTGTAGTTATAAACGGAAGCACTCTTGTTCCTATAAGGTTTCTTGCCGAATCGCTTGTTGCAGAAGTGTATTGGGAGCAAAAGACGAAAACCGTTAATATTTTTTATATGAGATAGGAGAAATGACGGAGGAATGGAGGCAACTGGAATTGTAAGGAAAATAGACGAGCTTGGACGAGTAGTCATTCCAATGGAATTGCGGCGTACCCTTAGGGGTCTGGCATACTCCGACCTCACGACAATATCGACATGGATCAATTTGCGTTCGAATGCGTAATCCCGGTTCATGATTCGCCACAACAATTGATCCACCGCCCGCATGCCGAGCCATTCCTTTTTGACATTGACGGTGGCGAAAATGGGATGCGTTTCGTTGGTGTTGTCGAATCCGGTCACAATGCAGTTTTGCGGCACGTCCAATCCCCGCTTGCGAAGCTCGTCAATCAAAAAAGCGGCGTTCGAATCGTTCGCGCAGACGAACACTTCAGGCAGCTCGTCAAACGTTTCCTTCTGGAACAGCTTGTAAATGTCGTCCGCGTCCGGACCGTTCAAACGGGAATCCTGGTTCAGCGCAATGCCGTACTCTTCGAGCACCGTCTTGAAGGCCAGCCAGCGCTCGTAGAAGCTTTGCGCATATCGAATGTTGCCGACAAACTGAAACTTCCGGTAGCCTTTGCTTACAAGCTTGAGCATCATTTCCCGCATGCCGTTGAAATTGTCCGCAAACACGGTATCGCAGCGGAAGGCCGGATCGACATGATCGACCATGACGACCGGGATGTTCAGGCGGCCGATATCAAGCAAAATTTGCGTCGAGATGGTGCCGATCGTAATAATTCCCCGGATCGCTTCCGGATTGAGCACGGAAAACATGGGATCGCCGGAGGGCTCGGTCAAGGTCAGAATATCCATTCCCTCCTGGTTCAAACGGCTCGTAATCCCTTCGAAAACCGGCCCCCAATAAACCGAATCCTTGTTCTGGTATCGAATATTGGGAAACAGCACGACGATCGTACCGGCCAGCTTGCTGTCTTTAGGCGCCGGAGGCGGGTCATCGGCACCCCGTCTCGATTCGTTATTTTTGAAATAACCGAGCTGCCCCGCCGCCTTTAAAATCAGTTCCCTCGTCTGGGCGCTGACGCCGGGCTTTGAGCTCAACGCGCGGGACACGGCGAATTTGGAGACACCTACAAGATCCGCGATCTCTTGTATTGTCACTTTTTTTCCTTTCATGTCAGCTCATCCATTCATCCTTAGGTTTAGTTTGTCGGTTCTTTCCGTTTCCGGCTGCGTCCTCCTTATACAGCAATATCATAACAAAACGTTTGGTTGTAGAAAACAAAAAATCAAACCCGGAACAAGGAAGGCCGATTCTGCGGAAGCGGCTGCGCAATGGCCGTTCGTTTTGTTATGAAAACACCAAACCAAAAGATAAATTCGACTAAATCCGGCAAGCAGAAGCGATTCCGTCGTACTTGTCTGAGGACGATGCTGTCTCGCGGTGAATGCTTAAACAGGATGGCGGCCGGGCCTTATTCGCTCGCGCCCCCCGCTGGGCCCTTATTGCGACCCGCCAACGTCCTATTCGCTTGCGCCATTCCGGCCGGACACCTGATGCGAAGCTCCAGGCCATTCGCTCACGCCTACCCCGCTGGGCACCCCGCTACAAACCTTCAGAGCCCTTTTCGCTCGCGCCCCCCCGCTGAGCCCTTATTGCGACCCGCCAACGTCCTATTCGCTTGCGCCAATGCCAGCAATCCCGCTGCGAACTGCCCACTAATCCCGAAAATGCTTGCTTACTCCGGTTCCCCGGCGGCTGGTATCCGAAAGATAGAAACCCAATACAAGAGCAAAGTTGCAAAAATACAATTTTTTCGGGCGTAAAATAACCAAAACGCAAAAATTCCTGCGATTATACAATTTTTTTGCCCCGTTCAAGCCAGACAAGCGAAAATCGCCAAAAATTACTGTATTTTTGCAGAATTTTACACCCTAGTCGTCTATTTGGGCTAAAAATCCTGCATTTTTGCAGGATTTTCGCCAAAGAATCTGCCGGGAGAAGGGGGGGGGGCGCTGAAAGGGGGGGCGCTGAAAGAGCGGGACACCGACGTCCAGGGACAATTTGACGAATGGCAGAGTTGGTCAGCTGACAGGAGATAATTAGACGGTAAGACAAGGCACACCGACGCTCCAGCAAATGTTGATCTCATTCGACAAAATCATACAATTTTACACCCTTTTTCCCGGTATTGGGAAGAGCTATAATTGACCTATACATATAGGGAGCTGAGAAGCCAGTACTTACTTTGGGCACTTTGGACTGGTGGAGCTAGTAGTGCAACCGGCCTTCTTTCATCGCGAGAGGGTTTTTTTTATTTTCAGCTGACATCTTGTGTACAGAGGAGGAGTTCTGAAGTGAGACGTTCTCTCGACATAACCGAAATGGTGGAGCAGCTCGGGATTCCAGCCGGCCGTTACCATCTCTGGCTCGCACGGAATCTGGATTCTCGCGCCGCTCCGCTCACGGAAAACTTGGCGGAAGAAGAGACGTGCGTCTCCGAAAATGAAACCGCATTCGTTAAAACGGCATCCGGCCGCTAGCCCATCGTTCTCCTTATGACCGTTTCTTCATCTGCGCCACGACGATGCGGTTGCCGTCCGGATCGAGCAGCGCGAATTCCGACAGATCGTGAAAATGCCGGGGCTCGTCCGCAAGCCGGAAACGTTGGCGGCGGACATACGCCAGCGCGGCATCGAAATCCTCCGTCTCCAAATAAAAAAGCTCGGTGAACGTCTCCCCGTTCAAATGGCGGTTCCGGTCAAGAAGCAGCGCCGCTCCCCGGGCAACCGGGACGGAATAGATCGGCTGCTCCGCCCGGTGTTCGTCGAAAGGTTGTCCGAGCAGCCCGGTATACCAGCGCGCGGCCGTCCGCATGTCCTTCACATCCACGAATACGCCGCCGATCCGGGGCAGGATGGGGCTTTGCGCCGGCAGTTCGGCCTCCTCCGCGCTCGTCCCGGCGGTCCAGCAAGCCATCAGCGCATTGCCCTCCGGGTCGCGGAAATTGAAGCAGGCCATCGTGCCGTGGCGCTCGGGCTCGAAGAACGGCTCCGTCCGTTCCTCCACATAACGGTAAGCTTCGTCGATGTCCCGGGCGGGAAACATAAACCGGGGCATCATCTCCTCCCGCCATTCCGGGTTCTGCCTGTTGGCAGTGTTGGAATCGAGAATAAGATGCGTCCCCGGAAGGTCGAACCAGTACACCGGTCCGCCGTTCAGGCGCTCCTCGAGTATGGGAAGCCCCATCAGGCGGCTGTACCACTCCGCGGCTCGGCGCAAATCCGTCACATGAACGAATACGCTGGCGATCCGGTTTTCCAGCGGAATCGGCCGGAAGGTGCCGGGTGATGACACTGATCCGGGATTTTCCTCCATTTTTCGTTCTCTCCTTTTTTGAAATGCCATACCGTCCTCTTCCTGACCTTGGCATGGAAATATCCGTCTATACCTTGCGGATATAGGATTCGCTTTCGATGTTGGAAATCCTTCCTTAAAAATCCAATATACTGTTGGCGCCGGCCATCTTTTCAAGTATGATCGGAGACATGTAAAGCCATTTTCGCGGCAAGCTGTTCCAGCTGTGCCATTCTGAAGCACGGGGAGATGATTTCGATGAAAGTCGGAGAAGCAAGAACGGCAGCGGCGGAGTGGGTCAGGCAGCATGCCGCGCGGGAGAATTGGTTCCGGGGCGCCTATTTCAGCGGTTCGACGGTTGGGCTTCCCGATGAAGCGGAGCTTCCGGCGGCGTCCGATATCGACATCGTCGTCGTCACGGCGGAAGCCGAGCCGCCGCTCAAGCCGGGGAAACTCATCTACGAGGGCGCATTGCTGGAGATCACCTATCTGTCCTGGAACCTGCTCGCCTCGGCGGAGCAGGTGCTGACAAACTACCATCTGGCGCCCAGCTTTCGCATCGATACGATCTTCGCCGACCCGGCGGGGCATCTGCGCCGGCTGCAAACCGAGGTGGCCCGCCGTTATGCCGGGCGGACCTGGGTGCGCCGCCGCTGCCTGAACGTCCGGCAGAAGATCGAGGACGGGCTGCGGTCGATCGACGCGGACGCCCCCTTGCACGACCGGGTAACCGCCTGGCTGTTCCCGACCGGCATTACGACGCATCTGCTGCTCGTCGCGGCGCTTCGCAACCCTACGGTGCGGCTCCGTTACCTGGCCGCGCGCCGCGTCCTGGTGGAATACGGCCATGACGGCGTCTACCCCGAGCTGCTGGAGCTGCTCGGATGCGCCGGCATGTCTCCGCAGCGCGTCGAACATCATCTCGCCGGGCTCGCCCGCACGTTCGACGCCGCAGCGGACGCCGCCCGAACGCCGTTCTTCTTTAGCAGCGACATTACCGCCGCCGCGCGGCCGATCGTGATTGACGGAAGCCGCGAGCTTATTCGGGCAGGCCATCATCGCGAAGCGGTATTCTGGATCGCCGCGACCTATGCCCGCTGCCACAAAATTTTGGCCGCAGACGCTCCGCCGGAGGTGCGGCAGGCGCATGCTCCCGCCTTCGAAGCGCTGCTCGCCGATCTCGGCATTCCGTCTTACGGCGATCTCCGCCGCCGCGCCGAGGCCGTCATCCGCTTCCTCCCCGCGCTCTGGGAGACGGCCGAGGCCATCATGTCGGCGAATCCGGACATTACGGAGGAGCGGTGAGGCCGCTCCGGCGCATCCGGCCTAGAATTCCGGCCTAAAAAAGCTTTCGGAACCTCTCCGGCGACATGCCGACGATCCTGCGGAAGGTAGCGATAAAGTGGCTGGCATCCCGGAAGCCCGTCAGCCCGGCGACGGATTTGACGGTCAGCTTCCGGTTTCCGGTCAGCAGTTCCTTCCCTTTCCGGATTCTAAGGTGCAACAAATAGTTGTAAGGCGTAATGCCATATGTTTCACGAAACAGCATGTTCAGCATTCGCACCGACACGCCGAGGCATTCCGCCATTTCCGCCAGCCCGATGCCAGGATTTCCGTAATGGCGTTCCAACCAATCGGTCAATGGGCTCAGCTTGCCAAGATTGCGGGAGATGCCCGACGATTTGTGCTGTCGTCCGTATTTGCGAAGCATGATCAGAAAATGATAGGCTTTGGCCGAAGCATTCAGACCGAACCGGTCTTCCTCCCGCTCCAATTGCGCAAGCGTGTCCGGAAGCATCTGCGCGAACTCCGTTCCCGCCTCCCAGTAGTAAATCGCCGAGTTTGTCAACTCGAGGGAATTTACGATTTCCGCAGCCGCTTCCCCGCCAAACGTCAAATACATCGTCTCCCACCGTTCGGCCGTTCGCGTATAAGCATGCTCCTCGTTCGGAAACAGCAGGATGCCGCTATTCTCCGGCAGGCTTTCCCGCCTGCCGCCGATGACAATGCGGCCTTCTCCCTTGACGGTCTGAAGCCAATGAAACAGCGGGTACCCTTGCGGCCGGCTGACGGTTTCCTGGTCATGATTGTAGCCGATCGTCTCCACCTTGATCGGCAAAGGCTGATCATAGCTTGAAGGATAAACCATTCTTCTGTGGCGTGTCATACCGCACAAACCTTTGCAATATTTTTATATGTCCAAACATTTTTATTATATATATCGGCCTGTCTGTTGCGCGTTAAACTGATTATATTCTTACATTACAGGAAGGTGTAAGGGATGATCAACGAAAAGCTTGCGAAAATTTGGTATGGCGGAGATTACAACCCGGAGCAATGGGATACGGAGACGGTCAAGGAAGATATGCGAATGTTCAAACTGGCCGGAATCGACGTCGCGACCGTCAATGTCTTTTCCTGGGCTCTGAATCAGCCGAACGAAGACACCTATAATCTGGAATGGCTCGACGAAACGATCGACAGACTGTACCGGAACGGCATTTATGTATGTCTGGCAACCGGCACGGCCGCTCATCCGGCCTGGATGGCCAAAAAATATCCGGATGTGCTGAGAGTGGATTATCAGGGCCGCAAGCGCGCTTTTGGCGGAAGACACAATTCCTGCCCGAACAGCCCGACCTACCGGAAGTATGCCGAAAAAATGGCCGGGGTGCTCGCCGAACGCTACAAGGATCATCCGGCCTTGCTGATCTGGCACGTCTCGAACGAATACAGCGGATACTGTTATTGCGAACGTTGCGCGGCCGGCTTTCGCGAATGGCTGAAGGCCCGCTACTCGACGCTCGATCATCTGAACCAGGCATGGAATACCCGTTTCTGGGGACACACCTTCTACGATTGGGACGAAATCGTTCCTCCGAACGAACTGAGCGAGGAGTGGGGCGGCAACCGCACGAACTTCCAGGGCATCTCGCTCGATTACCGCCGCTTTATGTCCGACAGTTTGCTTGACTGCTACAAGCTGGAATATCGGGCCATCAAGGAAAAGACGCCGAATATTCCGGTTACGACGAACCTGATGGGCTTCTATCCGGAGCTGAACTACTTCGAATGGGCCAAATCTATGGATGTCGTCTCCTGGGACAACTATCCGGCCATCGATACGCCTGTCAGCTTTACGGCGATGACGCATGATTTGATGCGCGGCCTGAAAGGCGGACAGCCGTTCATGCTGATGGAGCAGACGCCGAGCCAGCAAAACTGGCAGCCGTACAATTCGTTGAAGCGTCCGGGAGTTATGCGTCTGTGGAGCTACCAGGCCGTCGCCCGCGGCGCGGATACCGTCATGTTCTTCCAGCTTCGCCGTTCGATCGGAGCATGCGAGAAATTCCACGGTGCCGTTATCGAGCATGTCGGACATGAGCATACCCGCGTATTCCGCGAAACCGCGGAGCTCGGCCGCGAGCTGCAGCAGCTGGGAGACAAGCTTCTCGATTCCCGCCTCGATGCCAGAGTCGCGATTGTGTACGACTGGGAAAACCGGTGGGCGATCGAGCTGTCCAGCGGCCCTTCCATCGCGCTGAATTATGTCAACGAGGTTCACAAGTACTATGACTCCCTGTTCAGAATGAACATTCAGACCGACATGATCGGCGTCGAGGAAAACCTGGACCAATACGACATTGTCATCGCGCCGGTCCTTTATATGGTGAAGCCGGGCTTCGCGCAAAAGCTGGAACGATTCGTCGCAGCCGGAGGCACGTTTGTGACCACGTTTTTCAGCGGCATCGTTAACGAGAAGGATCTGGTAACGATCGGCGGATATCCGGGAGAACTGCGCCCCTTGCTCGGCATCTGGGCCGAAGAGATCGATGCGCTGCTGCCGGATCAAACCAACCGGATCGTCATGAAGCAGGAGATTGGCGCGCTGAAGGGCAGCTATTCGTGCGGCATTCTGTGCGACCTGATCCACGCGGAAGGCGCAGAAGTATTGGCCGAATACGGCGCCGACTTCTATAAGGGCATGCCGGCGCTCACCCGGAACCGTTTCGGCAAAGGACAGGCTTACTACATCGCCTTCAGCCCGGAAAGCGCGTTCGTGGACGCTCTGCTTGCCAACTTGTGCGAAGAAAAAGGCGTCGCGCCGCTGGCCGACGCTCCGGCAGGGGTTGAGGTCACCCGCCGCTCCAAGGACGGCTCATCGTTTCTGTTCCTGCTCAACCACAACGCCGAGGAAGCAACGGTCAAGGTCGGTCCGGAATATACGCAGGATCTGTTAACGGGACAGGCGGTGTCCGGTGTCATCACGCTCGCGGGCAGAGGCGTAAGCATCTTGTCGAATTAACGATAAAACGACTTGAGCGGCACCATCGATTCTTCCGGCACATAATACTTGAATTTGTTGTCGCTGATTTCGCCAAGCAGCTGGCGTCGGATCGGACTTGCGTCTTTCAGCAGCCGTTCCGACGCCCTGTGGTAATCGATCGGCCGCATCCAGATCGGACTGTAGCCCAGGAACAGCTGCCTTCTTTCGGCGCGCCGCGGATCTGTTAAAACGGCATGCGTACGGCCCGGTTAGCATGAAGTCTTTGGCCGATACGCTCGGCCTCAGTCCGGTCCAGTTCACCCGCCGCTTCAAACGCGCCCACAACATGCCGCCGACCGACTATCTGACCCGCCTCCGTTTGCAAAAAGCCTGCTCCCTGCTGGTGACGACCGCGATGACTCTGGATCAAATCGCGGAACGGTGCGGTTACGAAAACGGCTTTTATCTGAGCAGGGTCTTCTCCAAAAAAATAGAAATGAGCCCTACGCAGTATCGCAGGACTCATCGGGTTTAGTTTGGTATTTCGCTCGCTTGAAAATCGATCCATATTCCGGTCTTGTCATCGGACACTTTAAACCTGGGATAGCGCTGGCATTCCGCGTCGCCGGTCTCCAGACGGATCAACCAGTCCGCATATCCGCTCAATCTTTTCTCTCTGATCTGCTTCACCAACTCTCCCCAATCCATGTTCTGCGGCTCCATGCTCGAACGCGGGAGAAACAATCCGTCGGTTACAAGGAGAAGCGAGCGGAGGCCGATCCGATTGATGCGGCCGTACTCGATGAAATCCGCCGCTTCAGGTTGGCCGCTAAGTACGGAATAGCCGCTCAGCGTATTCATTCTTTCTTTATTTTTTAAAATGACCGGCTTCACGAGCTCCCAAAGCTCATCCTTGCGACGGATGCCCCGACGAATGCCGTCCATCCAAATTTTCCGCGATTCGTAATCGACATGGTCCACGTGGTCTCTTGAAACGTTCCGAACCGAGCCGTCCTCATACAAGGCGGCGATCATACAGTCTCCCGCTTGCGCAAAATCGACATATTTTTCATGAATCCGGACCAAAGCCAGCGCGCTTGTCCATAACGACGATTTGTCGGACAGATCGATCCCGGATTCCCGCATCGCCTCCCGCAAAAGCGTGTTGGCCCGTAATACCAGCTCATTCAAAGGGGTTTCGGAGGCTTCTTCCCGATTCAACGCCTGAAAATAATCCTGTATGAGATGGGAAGCCAGATACCCTCCGGTCTCTCCGTTCGGCCCCCGAAACGGATGCAGGGAAGTGGCGCCGTCCAAAACGCCGTAAAGCCCGGCCTGCCCGTTGACAACGAGAGCGTCCTCGTTCCATTCTCCGGTCCCTTTAATGGATATCGTCTCCACTTGCATATCTCCTCTCCCCTACTCGAATCCTTTGATTTCAACGGCCACGACCGATACGGCCCACAGCTTCGCGTCTCATGCGAAAGGAACGAGGAAGGCTTCCCCCCTCGATGCCTTGCATATATTTCTATCATACTCCAAAAAATTCGGAATCTTCTATAATAAAAATAGGCGGAGATGAACCTCTGCCTATCTGCCGGGCAGCGATTACATAATTCGGCGATACTCTTCCGGCGTATAGCCGAATTTCCTTTTAAAGACGCGGTAGAAATATTTCTCGTCCACGAAGCCGACTTTGGACGCCACCTCGTAGACTCAGGCGTCGCTCTGTTTCAGCAGTTCCACCGCTTTCCTGATGCGCAAATCGGATAAGTATTTGCCGAACGTCATACCCGTATACTGCTTGAACAGCGTATTCAGATAGTTCGGGCTGAAGTGAAACGCCGTGGCGATCGTCTCCAGATGAAGCGCGTCCATGTAATGTTCGTCGACATATCGGATGCAGCGTTCCATAATCCGTTCATGCTTGTGCGACCTTGTCGCACGAATATGGTCCGCTATACGCTCCATCCCTCTCCGCAAGGCGTCCTTCAGCGCCGCGAGCGTATCCGCCCGCGCATGCTCGCGCTCAAGCGCGTCCAGCGTCTCGCGGTACTCCGCTTCGCTCGCGAACGGCGCCATGACGCCGGCAACTTTGAGCGCATAATGGGCAATGCGCGAACGGAGCGCTTCCGGGACGACACAGCCCTTCTGCAGCAGCCGTTCGAACACGGCTTCGACGATCGCCCCGATCCGGTCGGACAAGCCCTGACGCAACGCCTCTTCCATCGCCTCTTCTTCCTTGGCGAGGTCGACGTGAACGCCGGGCAGCAGCGCAGGCGCCTCCACAAAGCGAACGATCCGCGAAGCGCCAATGTAGAACGTGTACGCCGCGGCGAGCATGGCCTCCTCGCCCGCTTCCTTTCCATGCTCGTGCAGGGACGACCGCCACCTGCTAAGACCGGCGGAAGCGTTCATCGCCAAAGTTTTGGCCGCCGCGACGTCCATCTCGCCGAGTACCGCATCGAGCCGCTCATCCTGGAAATGCGAATCCGCCCTCAGCAGCACATACAGGATATGGTCGCGTTCGGCGTCCTGGAAGCAACCGGCGAAGCCGTAAGGCGCCAGACACCGCTCCGCCAATCGCATGATCGCATCCGGATCAGGCTGCCGCGACGTACGGTCCCGGTCGGCGAGATTTGTCCACGAAAGCGCCAGCACATACCCATGCTGCGGCAGTCCGGCTTGCTGCCACAGTCCGGACGCTTCCTCGCGGGTCAGGCCGCCCTTGATCCATTTGTTCAACTGATGTTCCCGATAAACGGGAAGCGCATACTTTAGCTGATATGCCAAGTCTTCCTTCTCACGGCGCTGCGCCTCCTCTTCGCGGATCGCCCGGTACGCGTCGTCCAGCATCTTGACGACATGGTCTTCCCTGACCGGCTTGACGAGATAATCGAACGCGCCGAAGCGCAGCGCGCGCTGCGCATATTCGAACTGCCGGTAGCCGCTTAAGATCACGACTTTGAGCGCCGGGTAGTCCCGATGAATTTCTTCGATAAAGCTCAAGCCGTCCATCATCGGCATCTTGATATCGGTGACGACGACATCTACGGGATGACAACGCACGGCTTCCAGAGCCAGCTTGCCGTTTGCGGCCTCGTAAACGGCAAGCGTCTCCGGATGCTTGCGCGCAATGTTCGCCAACACTCTGCGCTGAAACGGTTCATCGTCTACGATGAGGACATGATGCATACAGGCCACCCCTTCCAAAATAATCTTGCAAAAGTGAAGAAGGCCTCCGCAACCGGAAACTTCAATGCCATGGCAATGATGCGCCGACTTAACCGATCGGCTTCATCTCCCATGCCTGGAACCGTACAATGTCAACCGCTTGCTGTGCGAACAAATACAGGCCGCGGCTGTCTTCTCGAATCGGATAAATCCGCGCGGCAAGGCAGGATTCGCCGTTTACGAACACCTCGACCGCGCTTTGGTCGATCAAAAGACGCAGCGATACCGTCGGTTCATCCGAACGGTAGGTCTGGACAACGTCGGAGGCGTCCGTCCTGCCGCTTGCGCTCGAACGCTCGCGCACGATGCGGACCCGCTTGTTCGCCGGGTCGACTTCCACTGCCGTCTCCTCCAGACCGTCCGGCGAACGGAGAAATTTGACGCCGAACGTGCCTCCGGCTGTCGGTCGGAACGCCACCTCCACGTCGAGCGCGGTTCCTTCGATGCCCGTGTCGACGGTTTCCCCGCCAATCGAGAAGCCCTGCTTCACGGCCGACCGTCCGCGCAGCGTCTCCAGTTCCTTTGCCGGTTCGATCTTGAGGCCCCGCTCCTCCGACCAGCCGATGACGCGCGGCACGCTCTGGATGCCCGACCAGTCGAACGGCACGTCCAGTTCGCCTCTTGCCGCATCGTTGATCCAGCCCCACAGCAGCACGCGGCCATCGCCGTCGATTGAAATATTGGTCGCGTAATAGCCGGAATTCGGCCCGTCGAGATAGCCCTGCCGCTCAACGATAAGCCGTTTGTCCGGGGAGAGCGGACCATAGCAAAATTTCACCGCTCTCTCTTCAATGACCGAATAGATGAGCAGATACTTGTCTCCAAACTTCACGACGTTCGGGCATTCCAGAATGACATGATCTTCCGCGTACAGTTTGCCGAGCAGCTGCCAGTCCGACAGATCCGCGGACCGGTACAGCCAGATGCAGCCTTCGTGCTTGTGCGTACCGGCGAGCACCATATGCCAGCCGTCCTGCTCTTTCCAAATGAACGGGTCGCGCCAGTCGTCGACGACATCGTGGCCGCCGTGAATGGCGGTGCTGAGCGCCGGATTGCCTTCGATCTTCGACCAGGTTAACAGATCGTCGCTGCCGACGGCCATCCACTGCTGCGCGCCCATCCGGACCGGCTCGGCGTCCGGGCTCCCGCCTGAGCGGACCATCGTCTTCGAGCCCTCGAACTCCCCTACGCTTGTATAATAGATAACCGGCCGCTCGCCATCGATGACGCAGCATCCCGAGAAACAATGCCGTTCGCCGAGTTCAGGCGAAGGCGCAAGCGCGATCGGCAGCTCCTCCCAATGCACCAGATCCCGGCTTTTGGCATGTCCCCAATGCATATCGTCCCAGTAGGCCGCATTCGGGTTGTATTGATAGAACAGATGATGCTCGCCCTTATAATAAATCGTGCCGTTCGGATCGTTCATCCAGTTTTTGCGCGGCAAAAAATGATAACGGGGCCTGAGGCGCACGTTCAAATTTCCGGTTTCCACTTGAACCTCATCCTTTCACGCCGGTATGCGTAATGCCTTCTATATAGTACCGTTGCAGAAACAAAAACAGAATGACAATCGGCAGCGTCGTAAAGGTAAGCGTTGCCATAATCTGCCCGTAATAGACCGGAGGCAGCGTGAAGAACGTCTGAATGCCGAGCTGCACGGTCCGCAGTTTTTCGCCTGTCGTCACCAGTATGGGCCAGAGGAAATCGCCCCAATGCGTGATGAACGTCAGAATGAAGACCGTCGTGAAGACCGGTCCGGACAGCGGCACGACGATTCGCACGAACGTCTTCATCGGTGACGAGCCGTCAATTGCCGACGCTTCCAATATCTCATTCGGCACGTCCATAAAAAATTGGCGGAACATGAAAATGCTGAAGCAGTTGCCGACGAACGGCACAATCAGCGCCAGCCACGTGTCAACCCAACCCAATGTATTGACGATAAAATAAAGCGGCATGATGATGCTCTCGAACGGCACGATCATGAGCGCGATGACGCCCGACAGCAGCATGTCGCGTCCCTTGAATTGCAGCTTGGCGAGCGCGTAGCCGCAGAGGGAGTTGACGACAAGCCCGCTGATGCAAATAACGGTAACATAGAACAGGCTGTTGAACAAATATTTCATCATCGGAATCCGGTGAAACGCCTTGATATAGTTATCAAGCGTGACGGATGAAGGCAACAGCGCCTTGATCGAGTTCAAATCCGCGAAAATGTGCGTTTCCGGCTTCAACGACGATACGACCATCCATAAGAGCGGCGTAATAAACAGCAACGTCATAACAGCGTTGGCCGCATAGAGAAATGCTGCATATTTGCGATCTGACATGTGCTACCTCCGTGTGGATTATCGGTCCCGAAGCAGCTTCCGCAGCAGAAACGACAGCAGCACGACGATGATGAAGAAGACGACCGAAATGGCCGAAGCGTAGCCGGCGTTCCGGAATTGGAAGCCTTGCTGGTAGATGAACAGCGCGAGCGTACGCGTCGTATTCTCGGGACCGCCATTGGTCATAATGTACGGCTGCGTAAAGAGCTTGACCGCCTGTATCGTCGTTATCGTCAGCACGAACACGATCACGTTGTACAAGCTCGGGATCGTAATGTACCGAAGCTGCTGAAAGCGGTTCGCCCCGTCCATAGACGCCGCTTCGTACAGTTCCTTCGGAATACCCTGAAGACCGGCGAGAAAGATCATCATTTGATAGCCCGCCGCCTGCCATACCGACATCAGAATGATCGAATTCATCGCCTGGTCGGGACTGCGCAGGAAAGGCTGCTTCGGAATGCCGAGCGCATGCAAAAAGGAGTTGATCAATCCGTCGTTCGGATTATATAAATAAATCCATAAAATCGCGATGACGGTCATCGACGTGATAACCGGGCTGAAATAGGCGATCCGAAACAGGTTGGTCAGCCGCAGCTTCTGGTTGACCAGCAAAGCGAGCATCAATGCCAGCCCGCACTGCACCGGCACGACAATCGCCGTGAAATACAACGTATTGTACAACGAGCGATAGAACAACGGATCGGTAAACAAAAACAGATAGTTTTCCAGTCCTCTGAATTCGATCTGATCGGGCCGTAACAGATTAAAGCGGGTAAATCCGAAAACGAACGCCAATCCGAACGGCAAAATGAGGAACAGAGTAATAAGCAAGCCGGCCGGCAATAAGAACGAATATCCCATAATGGCCTCTTGCCGCTTCCGCTTGCGCAGCGACAACATTTTATGCGACCTTGGAGCGCTCGCCATCGCTTCGCCCTGCATTGTTCCGTTCACTTCCTTTCTCCCGCGGGACATAACGGCTGCGGCATTAGGCGGTTAATGGCCTAATGCCGCAGCGCAAGCCGCTTATGAATTATTCCGCGAAGTTGCGGGCATATTCCTGATCGTAAACTTTGGCGACATTATCCAGCGACGATTTCACGTCAGCTCCGACCATAATGTCGATCAGCGCCTCGGCAAACTTTTGCGTCAGCACCGGATAAGCGGGCGTGACAGGCCGCGCATGGGATACGGTTGTCACCTGTTCCTTGATGACGCGCATCGGCAATTCGTTGTACTCCGGTATGCTCTCGAAGGCCGATTTGCGGCTGGCCGGCACGTTGGTCGCCTTGGCCAATCGGGCGGAATTTTCCTTATTCGTCAACCATTTCACCACTTCGACCGCTTCCGCCACATGCTTGCTGTTCGAGCTGATGCCGACAGCCCAACTGCCGGAAGGAGACGTGACTTGGCCTTTCGGACTTCTCGGGAAATAGGTAATGCCCCATTCGAGATCCGGATAAGCTTCGAAGCCGGTAATGTTCCAGGTGCCGCCCAGTTTCGTCGCAGCCTTGCCTTCCTCAAATTCCGTCGGCGTCGGGTCGATGTTGAACAGCTTCTCGTCCGCCAGCTTCTTCAGGAAATTGGCCGCTTCGATACCTTGCTCGCTGTTGACGTAGCCTTCGGCCTTGGTACCGTCCTCGCTGACGATGTCGGTGCCGTTTGAAATCCAGAACTGCTCGAACGCATATGTCATCCATTCGCCTTTGTCATTGATCATGTTCGTTCCGAAAATTCCCCGGTCCGGATCGGCAGTCCGCTTCATTACATCGTACCACTCGTCCCACGTCCAGGCCTTGTCGATCTCCGTCGGCGGCACGATGCCGTGCTCGTCCATTATTTTCTTGTTATAGAACAGGACGACCGACGACTCATTCAGGCCTACCGCGTAAAACTTTCCATTGTACGTGCCTTGTTGAATAATCGAGGGTACGAAATCGTCCAGCTCCTCCTGCGTGAAATACTCGTCAAGCGGAATGATGATACCGGACGCGGCATAGTTGGCCACGTTCGGGCCGTCCAACGCTACGACGTCCGGCAGCGTGTTGGACGCCACCGCCGCATAGATCTTGTCTTCATAGGCGAACGAATTGCCCCTTGTAACCGTCTCCATTTTCAGCACGATCTTGCCTTCGTGCGCTTCGTTGAACGCTTTAACCGCTTCCTGGTAAAATTGATCTTCCGCTTCGTCGGCTTGCGGACGCCAGAATGTGATCTCTACCGGCTCCGCCGATCCGCCGGTCCCGCCCGACGCTTCCTGATTTTCGCTCGATCCGCTGCCGTTCGACGAACAACCGATAATGGTCACAGCCATAATGGCGGCAAGCAGGATCTTCATCCAACGCATGTTCATAGACACCCTCCCGGAAGTTATTTTTGTCTGCGTTTTCATTGTAGAAGGGATCCCGGCGGCGCGACTACTCGAAATACATGTCAAATGGTGGACTTTCTCACAGACTTCGTTCACGCCGGCAGCGTAATGGTCACCTTCGTGCCCGCACCCGGCTCCGAATGAATGACGACACCGTACGTTTCGCCGTACAGCAGCTTGATCCGCTTGTCCACGTTGTCGATGCCGATCGAGTCCTTCCGCTCCTTCTCATGCTGACCGTTCATCAGCCGGCCGATCGCCTCCCGGCTCATCCCGACGCCGTTGTCCTCGATGACGAATTGCCGGACGCCGTTCCGGATAAAGCCGGTTATCCGGATCTCCCCGCCCTCTTCGATGTCCTCGAAACCATGAATCAGCGCATTCTCGACGAACGGTTGAAGGAAAAACTTCGGCACCGAGTAACGGTACAACGCCTCGTCCAGTTCTGTATGCACCGTAAATTTGTCCACGAACCGTTTTTTCATAATGCCGATATAATTTTCAAGATAGTTCAAATCCTCGCCGAACGGCACCTCGTCGTGCTGATATTTCGCCGTATAGGCCAGCATTTCCGACAGCTCGACCAGCATCTCGCTAATCTCGTCCTGCTTGTTTTCGATCGCCATATAATTAATAATGTTCAGCGTATTGTACAGAAAATGCGGGTTGAACTGAAAGTTGAGCGCCCGCAGATCCGCCTCCATCTTCTTGAGGCGGATGCTGTAGTTTTCATCGATCAACTGTTTGATCCGGCCGTTCATATCGTTGAACTTGTGAATCAAATAGGGAATTTCGCCTTTGCCCGTTACCTCGATTTGATGCCCGAAGTTGCCCTCCCCGAGCTTGCGCATGCCGGCCAGCAGCCGTTTGAGCGGATAGGTGATGCGGCTTGCGATCATCGAAGCAATAATGATGGAGATTAAGCTGACGACCACCGTGATCAGCATCGTGTAAGAGAAAATATCCGGCACCGTCTTGACCAGTTCCGGGTAAGGCACGAATACGGCGGACAACCATCCATTCGCACGAATCGTGTCGTAGACAAGCAGCGTCTTCACCCCATCGATCTCCACATAGGTCGTACCGCTTTCATCCGGCAGATGGCTGCGAATCCATTCCTTCGCCCCCTCCGGAAGCCGCCGCTCCTTGTCCGAGGTCGAGATCGTCTGTCCGTCCCGCGTCAACACGTAATAATAGGATCCTGCCGTCTGTAAACTTTCCGTGAACGCCTGCTTCAGCATCTCCTCCTGAAAGTTCACGACAAGCACCGGCCGCTCGGCTTCCGGCGGCAAATGGTTCAGCATATTGTTGCGGATGAGCGACACATTGATCGAACGGGTCGCTGTGAAGACATACTGGGACTTGCGCTTGACCGCCTGCTCAGACAAATAAAACATCTCCAGCAGATTGTAGGTCGGAATCCAGCGGACGCCTTCCGTCGCTTTCAGCCCTTCCCGATAGACCTGCGTATCGGCAAAGTCCGTCTTCGGCAGCCAGAAATTCGGATTGCCGCCAAACATGTAGTTGTTCGCGAGCAAATTGACGGAGTACATATCCGACGAGGTCGGAAAATATTTCTGCAGAATGCGCGTAATGCGCCGGTCGTCCTCATGGGTGAAATTGCCGTCCTTCTGCGGCGCAATCGTATTGAAAAACTCGAACAACTCCTCGTCCAGATGCATGTTCACGGCGCTTTGCTCGATCCCGGAGAAGCGCGCGTCGAGCGCCTGGTTGGTCTGCTTCACCAGGCCGAGTATCGAATCCGCCGCATTGCCCAAAATGACCTCCGACGTTTTGTAATAGTAACCGTACCCCAGTAAAGTCATGGACATGACGATCAATAGAATAAACGATAAGGAAAGCTTCGAACGCAGTGTAAGGTTGTTGTATCGTTGCAGGATAATATTCAACGGCGATTCCCCCCGGACCAATATCGCAACAGTCAAAATCGATTTCTACAACTTTGGTTATCGATTCGATGCATCTGCACATTGGCAGAGCTCCGATTCAAGTGCTCTAGCGATCTTCTTCTGAAAGTAGAGTCGCGTCACTCTAGTAGAAATCATACCGTAGCTTTCTTGTCAAGAAGTCCGCGGACCGATGGCCTTTCTAACACTGCTCGCTTGAGAAAAAAGAATGCGCCGTCCATCCACTGGCAGCGCAGAATGAAAAAAGACAGCCTCGAACACGAGGCTGCCTTCCCGTTTATACGGATAAATAGCGAATCAAGCCAAGTACGGCATAGACGAACAATACCGTGCCTGCTCCGATGCCCACAATCGCGCTGTTGGCTACTTGCAGTTTCGGAGCAATCCATAATGAAAGAATTGAGATGGCAACGAGCAGCGCCGCCAGAAGATAGAGGCCGGGATCGTCAAAAACGTTTGTCAGGCCGATAAAATGGATACCGACGATAAAGGCGATCCAAGGGGCGACAACATTTTGGCGTTTTAATTTATACAGCACAAAAGCGCCTATGCCAGCCAAAATAAATTCGATATAGACCGTAATCAAATATTGGCGGAAAGCCGTTCCTTCCGACAAAGCGGAAGGCGCATCCCAATTTTTCACGCTCAGATAGACGCCAGCCAGACATACTAGCAGAGCCGCGGCGGACGCCAAACCGATACAGATTCGCCAGCTTGCTCTCGGTTTTTCTTGCGCCCAGCCGAACCAGACAAAACTGAACATGCCGAAAATGGCAGCGTACATCGTGTAATCCCGGACATACTCCATGAAACTCCTCCTTTAATGAGGGGCGGCTGCATTTCTTTCCCATTGTAACACGTTTTTGGATTTCCGATCACTTCATTAATCCGGTTAAAGTTCAATCACCTATTTAATTCGATGACCATTGTGTTAGTAACGTCAAAAGCCATCCCGAAGGATGGCTTTTTCTCTGGTAAAACTGTATACATCTCCAATGCCGCAAGGGCTCTGTTGCTTCTAAACATAATGGAAAATAACTCTTTTGTCAATGATCTTATTAATTATTTAATCATTTCTCTCTGGCGGTAGCCGCTTCGGATAAATTTGCCACCAACTCATGGATAACCTTAGATTTACTAAAGAACATTTGGAATAACTTCTTATCGATTTCATCCATTTGTTGGTTGGAAAGCTTAACTCGTAAGCGAACATATGTTCCCCCGCACGAAAGAGACCTGCCGTTAATTCAGCAGGTCTTCGTTATTAGGGAATATTCGTTATCTTGCGATCTTCACACGCGTTGGCTTTCCTATTACATATTTAATCCGATTAAAATCTCCACATCCACGGTGATCTCTGCAGTCTCTTGATTGATATACGCATCAATGCGCGCTTGATCCGCGGTCCAGGCAAGGGGCGTCATGCGAACCAAATGTTCGAGCTCCGCGTTATGCAGTTTTTGAGTGTAAGTTAGACGGAAAGAGTCGAGCGGACGGAAATGGTTTTTAAATCGCGACACCGTTTCCTCGTTTCGATAGACCTTTTTATCGTCTTCGAAGAGCATATCCCGCAGTTCCTTCAGATAAAGGGGACGAGGAACAACTTTAATGACCAGACCGCCTTGAACCAACACCCGCTTGAATTCCTTGTAATTGGAAGGAGACAGCATATTCAGAATCACATGAACCGACCGGTCCGCCAACGGCGTTTTGGCCAGGTCCGCTACGAGCCAAATCGGGCTTTCGTATCTTCCGGCGGCCATCATAATGCCTTCCTTCGCAATATCGAGACCGATCCCGGTCGCGGTCCGGCTCCTGCATCCGTCCAAAATCTTTTGCAATTGGGAGCCTTCCCCGCAACCCAGATCCGCAATGATAAAAGGATTTATCGAAACATCCGCATGCGCCCGTATCGCCTTCGTGATCGTCTCATGCACGGCCGCGTACAAGTCGCTTTCCGTAATGATTTTGTGCCTGGCCTCGAACAATTTCTTCTTGTAATGACTGTTAGTGGGATAGGGCATCAAGTTGAGATACCCCTGCTTGGCGAAATCGAACGTATGGTTATGCGAACAGATCAGACTTTTAAGATCGACAACCTTCACCGGGCTTTCGCAAATCGGACATTTCAATACCGACTCCAGTTTCCGCACGCGTTGGGCGCTTCTTATTTTTTTGGTCATGTATTTCTTCCTTTCAAAATAAAAATCACAGGCTGCCTGCCTGCGATCAGAGTAAACGGAAGAAGACCCATCCTTATTCGGTTAGAGATTAAGCCAAACAAAAAAAGGCAGAACGATCCGCCTTTCTTCTTCTGCATGTGCTGTCTATTCAAAGGAAGATGAGGATGAAAAATGGGCAGACTGATCCCGTTTACTCTGTTTATCCGAACAGAGCCGTTGAACGTATTCAATTTTTCCGTTCAAATCGGGAAACGCAGTCTGATGTAATGCATTTTTATACCTCTCATTCATGACAATGGATAAGCAAATTTCATTATAGAGATTCTGTTTGAATAAGTCAAAAAAGTTCGGCGGCATCCATTCGTACTGACGGCTTCAGCGCAAAAACCCCCGGCCGGACGGCCGGAGGCTGATTGAGGCTGATTGTTAATACCGCGTATGCCGTTATTTCCACTTCTTGCGCGTCATCACGTCGAAGATTACCGCCAGCGCGAGCACGCCGCCGCGGATCATGTACTGATAGGAAATGCCGACGCCGAGCAGGTTCATGCCGCTCGACAGCGACGCCATGACGATGGCGCCGATGATCGCGCCCGTTACCTTGCCCACTCCGCCTGCGGAGGATACCCCGCCGACATAAGCGGCCGCGATAGCGTCAAGCTCGAACAGCGTGCCCGCCGTAGTCGTCGCCGACTGCAGCCGAGAGGTGAACAGAATGCCCGACAGCGCCGACAAAAAGCCCATCGAGCAGAACACGATGTAGGTGATCTTCTTGACGTTGATCCCGGAAAGATGCGCCGCGTCCGGATTGCTGCCGACCGCATAAATATGCCGCCCCAGCACCGTCTTGGTCGTCAGGAAGTGATAGCCGGCGACGACGGCCAGCATAATGATAACGGTCCACGAAAAGCCGTTGTAGCCGGCCAGAATCCAGGTAATATACGCAATAATGGCGGAGATGAACACCAGCTTGAGCGCGAATACCCCTTTGGACACCACTTCGAAGTTGTATTTGATTTTGTTGCGGCGCGCGGAGATTTCGCTATACATGTACAGCACAATGCACAGCAGCCCGATGATCAGGGAAAGCAGCTGCAGCCCGTTCACTTCCATGATCGAGGGAATATAGCCGTTGCCAATGGCGTTGAAATACTTGTCCTTGATGATGATCGTGCCGGTCTTCTCCGTCACTTGCAGCAGCGCGCCGCGGAAAATCAGCATCCCGGCCAGCGAAGCGACGAAGGAGGGAATGCCGATGGACGCCACAAGCGCGCCGTTGAACAGGCCGATGACAACCCCGAGCGCGAGGATGATCGGAATGGTGAAATAGACCGGCACGCCGAACTGCGTCAGCAATATGGCGGCGATCGCCCCCAGGAAACCGGCCGCAAAACCGACGGACAGGTCGATATGCCGGATGACGATGACAAGGGTCATACCGACGGCCAGCACCGCAATATAGCCGGTGGCGTCCAGCAGGTTGCTGATATTGCGCGAAGACATGAACAGGCCGTCCGTCAGGATCGTAAACGTCAGCATAATGACAAACAGCGCGATATACATGCCATAGTCGCGGATATTTTCTTTGACTAGCGTTCTTACTTCCGTCACGAAATTCATGATGAACCTCCTATTGTGTCGCCAGTTCCATTATTTTTTCCTGGCTGGCCTCGCTGATGGGCAGCTCGCCCTTGATCTCGCCTTCCGCCATGACATACACGCGGTCGCTCATTCCGAGCACTTCGCCGAGTTCCGACGAAATCATGATGATGCTCATGCCGCTGGCGATCAACTTGTTCATGATGGTGTAAATTTCGAATTTGGCCCCTACGTCGATGCCGCGTGTCGGCTCGTCCAGAATGAGCAGCTTCGGACCGACGAACAGCCATTTGCCGAGCGACACCTTTTGCTGGTTGCCCCCGCTCAGGTTGCCGACGATCTGTTCGACCGAAGGCGCCTTGATGTACAGCGATTCCTTGTAGTCATTGGCGATCTTGATTTCTTCGTTGCCGTTGATGACGCCTTTGGCCGACACGCCCTTCAGATTGGCGGCCGTGACATTCTGCTTGATGTCCTGGGCCAGAAACAGCCCGTCGCCCTTGCGGTCCTCCGTCACATAGGCCAAGCCTGCGCGGATGGCCTCGCTCGTATGCTTGAACGACCGCGGCTTACCGTCAAAGATAAGCTCCCCTTGCACTTTGTAGTTCTTCGCGTTGCCGAACAGGCTTAGAGCCAGTTCCGTTCTTCCCGAACCCATCAGCCCCGCGATGCCGACAATCTCGCCTTTGCGGACGTGGAGATTGACGTTTTTGAGCACTTGCCGCCCCAGCTGCGCGTCGTATGCCGACCAGTTGCGCAGCTCCAGCACGTTGGCGCCGAACGTCTGGTTTGCCCGCTTCGGATAAATATCGTCGATTTCGCGGCCGACCATATGCTTGATAATGACGCTCTCGGATATTTCGCCTTTGGCGGCGTCCAGCGTGCAGATCGTGCGCCCGTCGCGGATGACGGTCGCCTTGTCGGCGATGGAGATGACTTCCTTCAGCTTGTGCGAAATCATGATGCAGGTGATGCCCTGCTTCTTCAATTCCCGCAGCAGGTTCAGCAGATTTTCGCTGTCGTTCTCGTTCAGCGCGGCCGTCGGCTCGTCCAGAATAAGCAGCTTGACATTTTTGCTGAGCGCTTTGGCGATTTCGACCAGTTGCTGCTTGCCGACGCCCAGATCTTTGATCAGCGTATCCGGATTCACATTCAGCCCGACTTTGTCCAGCATCTGCTTGGCCTGGGTGATCGTCCGGTTCCAGTCAATTATGCTGCCGCGTCTGACCTCGTTGCCGACGAAAATGTTTTCGTACACCGTCAAATCGGGGAACAGCGCCAATTCCTGATAAATAATGACAATCCCCGCCTTGACGCTGTCGCTGATTTTGTGAAACTGCTGGACCTGCCCTTCAAACACGATATCGCCGCTGTATGTGCCGTACGGATAAACACCGCTGAGCACTTTCATCAAGGTCGATTTGCCTGCGCCGTTCTCGCCGATCAGACAATGGATCTCGCCTCGCCCCACCTTGAAGTTTACGTTCTCGAGCGCCTTGACCCCTGTAAATTCCTTGGAGATATTGCGCATCTCCAGCATGCAGTCGTTCACCATGCTGCCTCCTTTGCCCCAAACGACTAATTGCGGAACTGCGGTCCGATCGGATCGGCCGCAATTCCGCGTCCATGATGCCGGCTGGTTATTCCAGACCGGTAAATTCGCCGGCTTCGTAGTAGCCCGAGTCGATCAGCTCCGCCTTCACGTTGTTTTTGTCTACGACGATGACATCCGTTTGTTTGGCTTTCACGTCAATCTTGCCGTTGTTGTAGGAGCCGGTCGTCTCCGGCGTCTTGCCGTCGAGAATCTCCACGGCCATGCCCATCGCGTCTTTCACGAGCGTGCGGACATCCTTGAACACCGTCATCGACTGTTTGCCGTCAATGATGTATTGAATGGAGGCCTTCTCCGCGTCTTGGCCGGTAATGACATAGTTCGTAATGGCGCTGTCGGCGGCGAAGACGTCCGCGATCGAGCGGGCGGTGCCGTCGTTCGGCGCAAGAATGGCAACATCGCCTTTCAAGTTTGCGCTTGCGGCAGTCAGATGCGTTTGCGCCTTGTTTTTCGCTTCGTTCGCGTCCCAGTTCGTCGTCACTTGGCCGATGATCTTGCTCATTTCGTCGCGGGTAAGCTTCGCTTTGTCCTTCAACGCCTCCGCTTCGCTGGAGTTGGCGATGACGAACGTGCCGTCGGCGATTTTCGGCTGCAGCACGCTCCATGCGCCCTCGAAGAACAGGAACGCGTTGTTGTCGGAAGCGGCGCCCGCATACAGGTACAACGGAACGCCGGAGCCGCCTGCGTTGTCGATCAGGTACTGGCCTTGAGCCGCGCCTACCGCAAAGCTGTCAAACGTTACGAAGTAGTCAACCGCGTCCGTGTTGGTGATGAGCCGGTCGTAGGCAATGACCGTAATGCCTTCTTTCTTGGCCGCTTCCGCTGCGGCTGCCGCTGCATCACCGTCATGCGGCGTAATGATCAGTACGTCGATGCCTTTGTTGATCAGCGTCTCGACATTTTCCTTTTCTTTGGCCGAGGAGCCCTGGCTGAACAAAATTTCCGTCGTGTATTTCGTTCCTTCCAGCGCCTCTTTGAAACGCTGCTCGTCCTGCACCCACCTCGGCTCGTCCTTGGTCGGCAGCACAATCCCGACGCTCACTTCTCCTCCTCCTCCGCCGCTGCAAGCGGACAAAACGGCCGTAAAGAGCGTCAGCACAAGTCCGAGCGATAGCCATTTCGATCTCTTTTTCATTTTGTTACCCCTTTCATATCGCTGCTTGTTTGTCTTTTACAATCTCACTATACTGCAGGCTGGAGCCGCCGAAAGCGCTTCATAGCTGGACTCTTTTAATTTTTGCTATACTTTTTTACAGTCCGGCAGAATCACCGTCCACTCTGAACCGCGATACCGCCTGCCGCAGTTCGGCAACGGCCGCTTCCAGCCGGCCCGCCTGCTCGGAAGCCGCCCGAACCGCGCCGATCTGCGCTTCCGTCGATGAGGCGATCGCCTCCGTCCTGGCTGTGGTCTGCTCGCACACCGCCAAAATATTTTGCGTGGACGCCACCACCGCGTCCCTCAGCCCCTCAACGCCGGCAATCGCTGCGACTTCCTGCTCGATCATGCGCAGCATCCTCTCCAGCGCCTCATGCATGCTGCGCATGGCCTGACTGACTTGCGCGACGGCTTGTTTCTGCGTTTGGTTCACAGCGTTGGTCTCCTGGACGACCGCGACCATCTGACCGGTCTGCGCCAAAATCTCCATGATCGTCTGATGAATGTTTTGCGACGAGCGCTTGGCCTGCTCGGCAAGTCTCCTGACTTCGCTGGCCACAGCGGCAAAGCCTCTGCCATGTTCTCCGGCCCGCGCCGCTTCGATCGATGCGTTGATGGAAAGCAGATTGGTCTGCTCGGATATGTCGGCAATGATTTTCGTCACCGAAGAGATGGAACGCGATTTCTCGCTCAGATCGGCGGCGATCGCCGTCACTTGTCCCAGTGCCTGATCCAGCGAAGTGTAGACCTCCTCGAGCTGCCCGGCCTGGCGCCGGCCGTTCTCGATGTGGGAGCCGGTTGCCGCAATAGCCGCCTCCACTTCGCGGGATTGCCCGATCAGGACGCCGATCGCCCCGCTCAGCCTGTCGACGGCAGCGGAGCTTCTCTCCGCTTCCTCCGCAGTGTGAGCGGCCCCGGCGGCGATTTCCGCGGTCGAACCGGCCGTCTCCCGCCCGGCAGCCTCGTTCGCTTCCGCAGTGGCCTTCACTTCTTTGGCCGTATCTTCAACCTCCCGAACGCTCCCGCGCACTTTCGTGATGAGCCCCCGGACGCTGGCCAGCATGGCGTTGTAACTGCCCGCCAGCTCGCCCATTTCATCGTTGCCGTTATAGCGGATTTCCGCCGTCAGATCGCCGGCTGCCGTCCGCGAAATGGCGGAGCGAATCTCCCCGATCGTCTTCAGCAAACGGGAAGCGATCCGGTACGCCGCGCATGCGCCGATGCAAAGTCCGACGAAAGCGGCGATGAAACTGATGGCCAGAAACGTCCGCCACTGGCTGTGCAGCGCCTGCTTGTCAACAAAGGACACGCTCGTCCAATCGAGAGCGTACACGAACGAGACTTCACCGTTATAATCGACGCCTTCCCAGCTAAAGCCAATGCCCCGCCGCTTGCCCTCCGCAATCTCTTTCACCCATGCGAACGTCTCCGCCATCTGCTCCCGGTCGGGCAGCGCGTCCTCCATCTGCCCGCTTGCCGCCGGATCGAGGTTCCGGCCATCGAGTCCGTCCATGAACGATGAAATGATGACCCCTCTGCTGTCGTAAATGACCAGTTTGTTGCCCCCGAACCGTTCATTGGACTTGCGCAGCGAGCCGATGGCCTGCAAATCGATGTCGAAACCGGCAATCCCGTACAGTTCGCCGCCGACCAGCACCGGCGCGGCAACGGACATAACCATCCGGCCGTGCCGTTCATGCCGGCGGACATCGGTCCAGACGGCGCCGCCGCCCGCAGCGGCAAGCCGATAAACCTCCTCCGTCCGGGCATCGCCCGCTTCGGCGAAACCGGAAGAAGCTTGCATGCGTCCCGTTGCGGCAGAGATAAAATACACACTCGCAAGCAGCGCGTCATCTTCCTGCGCCGCTTGCAGCAACTGACCGATCGCCGCGCCGGGATCGGCGGCTTGCACGCTTGCAAACTCAATTGACCGGGCAAGCTGCCGCACCGCTTGCTCGTATTTTCCGGTCCACGCCCTGATCTCTCTGGCAGCGCTTTCAACCTGGACGGCATTGCCCTCGGAAAACGTGGCTTCCAGCGATGCCCTGGCCGTGTAAAACAGCATCAGTGTCGAGCCCAGGACCGACACCAATACCGCCCCCGAAATGAGAGCCATCCATTTGATGCGAAGCGAAATTCGTCTTCCTCTGTTCATGCATGCCCCCTCCAGCATCAGTCGATGATCTTATTTACCACTATAAGGTGACGTGCTGTTGCCGTTGCGGGGGAAAAAGAGGAGCGATTTGTATTGAATGGTAATATTTTGTTTTTTTACATGCAAAAATGCCCCCTTTCGCAGTCTGTTTGCTGCGCAAGGGGGCTGTCCGACGCCAGGGCAAACCGGCTTAAGCCGCCGCAACATTACGGGCGTCGGTCCTGCCGAAACACGTCATCCCAGCTATGAAAACCGTCCGCAATAATGGTCTCTTCGATATTGCTCCGGTCCACGGCAATCGGCGACAACAGAACGGAAGGCACTTCAATCTTGCCGTTGTTTAACATGAGGTCCGCCTCCACCTGCTCGCCTCTCGCCATAGCGACCGCAAGGCCGGCCGCCGTTTCGGCCAGCGTCCGGATCGGCTTGTACACGGTCATCGTCTGGGTCCCCTCGGCGATCCGCCGCGCGGCGGGCAAGTCCGCGTCCTGGCCGGCGACCGGAATCCGGCCCGCCAAACCATGCGCGGCAAGCGCCGCGACGGCGCCGCCCGCGGTCGCGTCATTGGCGGCGATCACCGCGTCAATCCGGTTGCGATTGGCCTTGAGCGCCGACTCCATGTTGGTCTGCGCGTTCGTCGGTACCCAGTCCGCTGTCCACTGGTCATACACAACCGTAATGTCGCCGCTGTCAATGAGCGGCTGCAGCACCTTGAACACCCCTTTTTTGATCAAATGGGCGTTATAGTCCGTTTCTGCCCCGCCGATATAGACATATCTTCCTTTTGGGACCAACGCGGTAATCGCTTTCGCTTGCAATTCGCCGACCTTCTCATTGTCGAACGACACATAAAAGTCGATCTCGGCGTTTTTCACCAGACGATCGTACGCCATCACCTTGATGCCGGCCGCATGGGCTTTCTTGACGATCGCGGCGGTCGCTTCGGCATCGTGCGGTACGATGACGAGCAGATCGACACCCTCGCTGATCATCGTCTCGGCTTGCTTGATTTGCAGCGCGTCGTCGCCGCTTGCCACCGTAATCTCCACTTCCGCGCCGAGCGACTCGACCGCTTGCCGGAATAACTCCCGGTCTCGCGGCCATCGCTCCTCGATCAGCGTATCCATCGCAAAGCCGATCTTGACCGGCCCCGTAACGGATCTCCCTTCTTCCGTCTTTTCGTCTGGCGTCCGCGCCTCGTTCCGCCTCTCCTGCGAATCGTTGCCGCCGGACCGGCACGAGGCAGCCAGCGCAAGCGCAACCAATATCAGCCCGGCCAGCGTTCCGCAGATAAGCTTTCGTCTCATCCTCCCCCTCCTTTTCGCAGCCTGGCGGAACCTACGCTTTTTTGCCAAAAAGCATCCGGCGGTATTCCGTCGGCGATACGTCGCACATTTTTTTGAACACCTTGCTGAAATAATTCGGATCGTGATACCCGACTTCATAGGCGATTTCTTTCAAGCTGATGTCCGGGTCGGCAAGCATCATCTTCTTCGCTTTCTCAATGCGGCATTCCGTCAAAAAATCGATATAGTTGACGCCAAGCTGGTCTTTGAACATCTTGCTGATATAGAACGGGCTGAGATCGACCATTTTGCCGATCATTTCGAGCGAGATGTTCTCATGGGAATGATCCATAATATATTGCCTGATGCGCTGGATCGTATCCGGCGCCATCCGTTCTTGCCGCTCGGCATACGTCTGGCGCAAACGGTCGATGAGCAGACCGGTCTCGGCGCGCAATTGGCGGTAATCCTGCGCCTGAAAGGAGAACAACGGCGTCCGCGTCTCCATCCCCATCTCGCTGAGCACCCGCGATACGATCCACAGCTTCTCGAGCGCCCGCTGCTGCGCTTGCAGCAGACTGGCGCCTTCATTCTCGCAATGCCGGATGACATCCATAACGATCCGGCGGACCTCCTCCCACTCGCCGAGCCGCACATGGTCGAGAAACTGCCGCTCCTGCTGTCTGGCATGCTCTCCGTCCTGCACCTCCTGTACGGCCGGCACATCCGCATAAAAGCGGTATTTGACCGGCAGCGTCAGGTCCGCCGAGGCGATCAGCGCCTCCTGGTACGATTGGCGAATCTGTTCCAGCGAATCGTACGCATTGCCGATGCCGACAAACCAGCCGCTGCGGTCGCCGGTTCCGGCCACGGCCAAGATGCTGCGCGCCAGCGTCACCGCCTGCGAACGGTACGATTTTTCCGGATCCCGGAATACGATAATCGGCAGCTGACGGCCGTACAGCGCACCCACCCACATCGCGCCCAAACGGCGGACCGCTGTCTTGATCGCGCCGTACAGCGGTTCGGAATCGGGCGGCAGCATGACCAGCATGACGAAGGTTTCGTTCGATGGCTGGATGTCCAGCAGTCCGACCAGCTCGTCCAGATGGACTTCATGCACATGGTCGAACAGCAGCTGGGTGACCACGTCGGTTTCCGCCAGCGGGAGCGCCTTGAGCAGCTTGTCCTGCTGCTGCCTTCGCTCTTCCTCGAGCAGGCGCTCCGCTTCGATCTGATTCAGCACTCTGCCGACCGTATCGATAATTTCGCTGGCTTTGCTCGGCTTGAGCAGGTAGTCTTTCACGCCAAGCGTAATCGCTTGCCGCGCGAATTCGAAGGTGTCGTAGGCCGTCACCATGACAAACTTGGTCTCCGGATAGTCGGCGCTGATGCGCTCGACGGCTTCCAGACCGTTCATGCCCGGCATCTTGATGTCCATCAAGACCAGGTCAGGCCGGAATTCCTCCATCATCTCGACCGCGATCCGACCGTTCTGGGCCTGCCTGATGACCAGCTCCGGGTAACCTTTGTGCAGTATGGCCTGCAGCCCGTCTCGTTCAATCTGTTCGTCATCGACGATCAAGACTTTGATCATGACTTTCGGCACTCCTTGCTTTCGGAATTTTGAGTATCACTTTGGTGCCGCCGCTCCCTGGACTCTGAATATCGATCACATCCTCCAGGCCGTAAAACAGCCGCAACCGCTTGACGACGTTGCCGAAGCCGATTCCCGTCGAATGTCCTTCGGAAGGGACGGTCTTTTCCTCCAGAATCTGCTTGATCTTCTCCTCCGTCATCCCCGGCCCGTCGTCTTCGATCTCGATTACGATCCGCTCTGTGCCGTCCCGGACCCGGAACCGGATCGTTCCGCCTTCCTCCATCGGCTCAATGGCGTGAATGACCGCGTTCTCGACGATCGGCTGCAGCGTAAGCCCCGGAATTTGCACATACAGGCACCGCTCGTCAATCTCCGTATGGAAGCGCAGCCGGTCGGTAAATCGGGTGCGCTGAATCTGCACATATTGCCGCAGCACGTTCACCTCGTCATACAGCGTAACGCTCCGGTCCAGCCGCTTCAGGTTGTAGCGCAGCAGTCCCGCCACGTTCACCAGCAGGTCGCTCGTCTCTTCGGCGCCTTCCAGATACGCCTTCTTGGATAGCGTGTCCAGGGTGTTGAACAGAAAGTGCGGATTGATCTGGCTCTGCAGACTAAGCAGCCGGCTTTCCTGCAGCAGCAGCCGGTTCTGCTGCAGTTCTTTTTCGAGCTGCGCTTTTTCCTGGATTTCCTGAATCAAATTATTGATGTTGATGCGCATGCGGTCGAACATCTGGGCGAGATAGGCGATTTCATCCTTGGAATCGACCTCGATTTTCAGGTCGAACCGCCCTTTGGACAGACGGTTGGCCGCTTGCGTCAATTTTTTCACCGGCCTCGTAATGCCGGACGAGAACCAGTACGTAAAGAGCAGCAGCAGACACGTAATCAGGAGCAACGCCCAAATACCCAGCCGGTTAAACGCTTCCGACTGTGCGATGATGTCGCGGTAAAAACGTTCGTACGTTTTCAGCTCGGTATCGAGCAGCGTCAGGCTCATCTCCGAGATATAGTTGGAGATGCTGGTGGCCTCGGTAAACACCTGTGCGGCGGCCACGGTATCCTGCTCCTCATGCAGCAGCAGCGAACGATCGGTGGTCTCGACGAGGCTGTCAATCAGGTTCACATAGTTGGTCAAGGTAAAATCGTTCTGCGCATTGCGCAGCTCCATGACGCCGTTCCTGGCCTCCAGTATGCCGGCTTTGCTCCGATCCAGGCTGGCCTTGTTGGCTTCCGTCGACGCAAGCAGGTAGTTGTTCATGTCGACAATGATCTTCTGGCTCGCGCTTGCCGCTTCGTGAAGCTGCAAATAGCGCTGCAGAATTTCATTATATTGATGCTGGGTGCGCTGGTTGTAATAAGTAAGCGCTGTCCAGATTGCGGCCATAAAAAACATCACGACAGCGACAAGCAGCCAGATTTTCTGCTGAATGCTGTTCATGGCGCCTCGACCGCTTTCACCATTTCGATTCCGGTAAAATAGCCTTCCGCATCCAGCGGCACCGTTTTGCCGCTCAGCCAGCCGATCATCCGTTCGACGCTCACTTTCCCCATCTCCTCCGGCGACTGCCGGATCATGCCGTCCAGCTTGCCGGACGCCAGCAGCGTCTGCGAATGGGGACTGTCGTCAAACGAATAAATATGATACGGCTCGATGCGCGATCGCCTGCCGATCTCCTGCAGCATCGCTTCCGCGATATTCGCGTTGATCGCGATGAAGGCGTTTGCATCCGGCACCTGATTCATTAATTCCTGCGTCGTGGCCACAACCCGCTCCCACGATTCCGGCGTCTCCGCGTATACGGTCTGAACGTCGGGCACATCCGCGAGCACATCCTGGATGCCGCTAAGCCGCTGCTGCTGGTAATGTTCCCGATAATTGTCGCTCATCAGGATGACCTTTGCCCTGGAGCCAAGGTCTGACAGCAGCTGCTCCGCGATCATTTTGCCGGCTTTGTACTGGTCCGAACCGACATAAGTTTTGCGAAGGCTCTTCTCCATCGGCACGTCATGGGCCACGGTAATGACCGGGATTCCGTAAAAAGCCGCTTTGACTTTAGTCAGATTTTCGAATTCTTCCGTATCCAGCCCCTGCACGATTATGCCGTCCACTTTGGAGTAGATCGCGACCTCAAATAAACGGAGAAATTCGGCCTGATTGTTGCCGTAGCTGCCCCACACCTCAAGACTCGCCCCTTCCTTGCGGGCTTGTTCGAGCGCGCCGGCGGCCACCCTGTCCCAAAACGGCGTTTCCAGTTCATGCGTGATCAGGACAAGACGGTATTGCGCCGCTTCCGTCCCGGAAGACGAAGGCGGCTGCCAGTCGGAGCGAAACGCTTTCTTCGCGGATACGAAGGTGAAATAAGAAAGAATGGCGCATATGCAGATGAGCGCGACCAGGACTTTTTTCCGCAAAAAGAGCATCTCCTTACCCATAAACTATCTCCATCATATTCGATTCGACAACCCATGTTCAATATGGGGGTGCTGCCATGACCGCGTGCGGCATGTCATGATGGGCAGCCGGCACCGGAAAATTTTACTCAACCATACGGTTTTACGAGGGGGTCGGCGTAAAAAGTGAAATAACCAGCCCTAGCCGGGCTGGTTATTCCACTTTTCCCAGGGAATACCTATTTTACATTCATGTAACGATCATACGCATCCTCATAGATCTTGATCAATTGCTGAAGACCCATATCGTTCAGTTTGTTCACGTACGCGTCCCAATTTTCGTCAATGCCGCCTTTCGTTACCCATTGGGCACGGGTGCTGGCAATGTAGTTGTTAATATCCACAGTCAGGGTGGGGAATTGCTGGTATTCTTCTTCCGTATACATCACTTCCGGGAACGGCTGCGTCACATATTCCGCGCCAAGCTTGTCGAGCTCCAATTTCAGTCCGTCTCCGGTCGTCGGATCGAGCTTGATGTTTTTCTCAAAGCTCGGACTTACATATTTGGGGCCGAAATCCCGAAGCGATTTTTCCCAATACCATGCGTCCGCGCTCGTGCCCTCAGGCGGAGCCATCAGCGAGTAAGTGCCGTCGTCGTTCTTCTCGATGGAGGTGCCGATGGCGCCCCAGAAATTCTGAATGCTGGCTTCGCCGGTATAGAACTGATCGATCCAGCGGGCCGTCACTTCCGGATATTTGTTGAAGGTGGTAATCAGCACCTCGTTGCGCCGGAAGCTTAAGCCGTCCGGGTCGCCCTCCTGATAGCGCTCTCCGTCCGGACCGGCAATGGGCGCAATCGTTTCATATTGATCGCTCCATTTGCCGAAGACGGCGTCGGGCGTCCATTGATAAGAGAATCCGATGAGCGGCGCATCCGGATTTTGCCGCTTCGCGCTCAGCATCGTGCCGTCCTGCGTGAAGGACTCCGGATCGATCAAGCCCTCCGCATACAATTTATGCACCCACTTCAGCCCTTCCTTATACTCCTCGGAAGTCGGGAAGTAGACAGGCTTGCCGTCCTTGATCATCATATTGTTGACCCGCAGGTTGGTGATGCCGAAGGAGCTGAGGAGCCCCATCTCGATATCTCCCGTATTGCTGATCGGAATTTCGTCCGGCTTTCCGTTTCCGTTCGGGTCCTGTTCTTTGAATGCTTTAAGCACAGTATAGAGTTCCTCGATGTTCGTCGGAGCTTTCAGCCCCAATTTGTCCAGCCACACTTTATTGATGACGGGTTGATGCGCCGATTTCGGACGCGACGGCAGCCTCGCGGGCAAAGAATAGATCTTGCCGTCCGGGAACGTGCTGATTTTCCTCATCACCGGCGTTTCTTCCATCGCGGCTTTCAGATTGGGCATATATTCTTCGATGTATTCATCCAGCGGGCGGAAGTAACTTAAATTGTTGATAATATCCGCATCCCCGAACGCCAAATTGCCGATAATGACATCCGGAAGTTTGCCGCTTGCCAGCATGACGGATTTCTGTTCTCCCCAGTCGTTGGAGGACATGACCTGCCAGTTGATTTTGACATTGGTCTTTTTCTCCAGCTCCTGCAGCCAGGTGTTTTCCTTGAAGCTATCCCCCATGTTTCCCCAGCGAACCGTCAATACGTCCAGCGTAATCGGTTCGTTCACGAGCGGCAAGCCCTCTTTATTGAATGCGCTGCCTGCATTGGAATCGGCGGATTCCTTGGCCGGGCTTTTGCAACCCGCAAGGACGAAGGCCAGCGTAGAAATAAGGAGAAGGCTGATCAGCGCTTTTTTCATGACGATTTTGGAATGTTCCCCCACGGCAATATCCCCCTAAAATAATTTTTTCCCATTTCATTTACATGGTCGTTGCTTTATTGCTTCACGGCGCCGATCATCACCCCCTGATTGAAATACTTTTGTACGAACGGATAAACGCACATGATGGGGATCGTCGAAATAATGATGACCGAATAGCGCAGCAAATTGGCCAGTCGCATGGCGATTTCCGCAGCTTCGCCGGTTCCCATATTCGACTGCATCTGATTGGTGATCAAAATATTGCGCAAAACGAGCTGCAGCGGATACAGGTCCTTATCGTTCAAATAGATCAGCGCGTTAAAATAAGAATTCCAATGGCCGACTGCGATCCATAGCGCCAGCACGGAAATGATCGCTTTCGACAGCGGCAGAACGATCAGCAGATAATACCGAAGGTTTCCGCAGCCGTCGATTTGCGCAGCCTCCCATAAATCGGCAGGGATACTGTTCTGAAAAAAGGTCCGTGCCACGATAATGTCGAAGACGCCGACGGCAAACGGCAAAACCATCACTAAAAACGTGTCGTACAGACCGAAGTCGCGAATCGTTAGAAACGTCGGAATGAGACCGCCGTTAAAAAACATGGTAAAGATAAAGAACAGCGTAATGGCTTTGCGGCCGAACAGGTCTTTTCTCGATAACGCGTACGCCGCCGAAAGATTGACAGCCAATCCGATTGCCGTGCCGACGGCCGTATACAGGATGGTGTTCTTGTAGCCGATCCATATATTGGCGTGATTCAGCAATTCCTTATAGCCGTCGAGCGTAAAGCCTTTGGGAAAAAACCAAACCTGCCCGTTCCCGACTGCGGAAGGATCGCTGAAAGAGGCGATGATGATAAAGTAAAGCGGGTATATGGTTATGATGAGCACGATTGCCGCCCAAATATAAAGCAGCACTTCCAGGATGGAATCGGAAGACCGTTTCATCGTGATTGCCGTTCTCGACACATTCCCCCTCCTCCTGTTACCAAAGACTTTGTTCGCTGTACTTTCTGGATATCCGATTGACCATGATCAGCAAGATGAAATTAATGACGGTGTTGAACAGGTTGACGGCCGAAGAGAAGCTGTACTGGGCGCTCAACAGACCGACTTTGTACACATAGGTCGAAATAACCTCGCTGCCCGTAATGTTCAGGTTGTTCTGCATCAGATACGCTTTTTCAAATCCGACGCCCAGCAGCCCCCCGACCCGCAGGATAAGAAGGGTAATGGCCGTCGGCATCAGCATCGGAAGGTCGATGTTCCAAATATTTTGCCATCGGCTCGCGCCGTCCACCTTGGCCGCCTCGTACAAACTCGGATCGACCGCCGACAGTGCCGCAAGAAAGATAATGCTGTTCCATCCCGTCTGCTGCCACACATCGGACCATACGTACACACTGCTGAACCAACCGGCTGAGCCCATCAGGTTAGGCGCTTCGGCCCCGAACAATCGAAATAGGTTTCCGATCAAACCATTGCCCGGGGAGAGCAGAATCAGCATCAGTCCGACGAGAACGACGGTGGAAATAAAATGCGGCATATAGGTTACGGTCTGAAAGAACCGTCTGAACCAGTTTTGCCGCATCTGATTCACGAGCAGCGCAAAGATGATCGGAATCGGAAACGTAGCAAAACTGTAAAGGCTGATGTACAGCGTATTTTTAATCGTTAATTCGAATTGATAAGAATTAAAAAACTTTTCAAAGTGCTTGAAGCCTGCCCATGGGCTCCCCGTTATCCCTAATACCGGGCTGTAGTCTTTAAATGCGATGATCACGCCGTACATAGGTATATAGGTAAAGAGAAGGAGCAGTACGACGGCCGGCAACAAAAGCAGATACAAGCCCCAGTTCCTTCCGATCCTTCTAAAGGCGCGTTGGATGTCGACGCCGGATTGACCGCTTCGCAACAAGAGTTCCCCTCCTTCAAATTCCGCGTTGCTATCTTTCTGCCGTGTCTTTGCACAATTTTTATTATAAATGCGCATCGCATTGCGATTTGGACCTTCTCCAAGCACTATTCGGACATTTGCCGTCCCGTTTTTCAGGGAAAACAGGCTTCGGCCCATGCCGGAGGCAGGCTGCATGATCGAATCCGGACCTTCCCTGGCCCTTTCCGGATCTTCCGGACGAGGCAAGCCCGAATCGTCTTGTTTTTCCCCGCATCGGCTTTATAATTAAGTAATTGAAACGACATGAAGCACCAGAAGCGCTAAAAAGGAGTCCTGCAAGGGCCAATGTCCAAAACTGTAAAAAACAAGATGTACTCCATCAAGCACTACGTAAAAATGCTGCTCCTCATTTCGTTCATCACTTTAATTCTGGATTTAATCATCAGTTTTGCTTCCATCGCCCTTGTCCAACAGCAATCCGCCCGGTATTTGCAGGATGCGGCCGATCTGTATATTAACCGGATCAACAACAACTTTTCCTATTTGAATCATTTTATGGGATGGACGCTTGCCAACGACGAAGATGTGGAGGTCATGACTTCAACGGTTGACTCCAATGATGCGGATTTTATAAAAGCGCAGCGCAACTTGTACAAACGCTTTTCCGAGCTTCAGAAAAGCTTCGGACGGGAGTACAACTTCTTCATTTATTTGCGAAATAAAAATTTTCTGTTAAACTCCGCTCCGATGAACTTGTCGTTTCCCGAATACCAGGCTTTGAAAAAACAGATTACCGATTATGCGGAAGAAAAAATCATTTATGAAAAATTTTATTCCCAATGGACGACGATCGACCTCCATAACCGTTACTATATCATTAATATCGTGCCTTACTATGACAGTTATATGATCAGCCTGATTTCGGCGGATGATCTCATTCGCCCCTTGCGTGAAATCAATCTGGGAGGAAACGGTTTCGTCTCCTTAATGAATGAAAAAGGAGAAAGGGTAACCAGACCGGTATCCAATAACGGCAAACTGCTGCTGGACGATCCGGACAAGTCGTCGCTTCTGGATCGCTTGCATATCGGAACGACCGTCAACAGGGCGTTTTCAAACGCGTCCTTCTACGTGAAGCTGGTCATTCAATTCGGAGCCTTCGAAAAAATTATGATTGCCCAGCTGCTGGTCGTTCTTCTGGCCGTCATTATCGCCTGCAACCTGTGCTTTATTATGCTGTATTTTCAGAAAAAGGTGCTGAAACCGATCAAGAACTTCTCCAACAACCTCGCCATCCTGACGAACGACGGCGAACCGATCGATTTCAAAAGCAGCAAAATGGTCGAACTCGAGAAAGCCAACCGGCAGTTTATCGATCTGGTCACGCAAATTAAACAAATCAAGATCGATCTTTACGAACGCGAGCTGGAGAAGCAGAAAATTCAGCTGGATTACATGAAATTACAGATCAAGCCTCACTTTTTTCTAAATTGCCTGACAACGATTTACAGTATGGCCCAAATGCAGATGCACGCGGAAATCCAGAACATGACGCTGTCGATTTCGAAATATTTCCGGTATATCTTTCAGAACGGTCAAGATTTCGTCAGACTGGAGGACGAAATCGAGCATGTGAGAACGTACCTCGAAATCCAGAAGCAGCGCTACCGCAATGCGTTCGATTATCGCATCGAGCAGGCGGAGCGAACGGCGGATGTGCGCATTCCCCCGCTCGTACTCCAGACGTTCATCGAAAATGCGATGAAATATGCGGTTTCGCGGGAATATGAGGTGCAGGTTGTGCTGACCGTAACCCGTCAGGTCGTAGAGGACGAAGAGATGACGGTCATTCGGATTTCCGATACCGGCCCCGGCTTTCCGCCGCCGGTACTGGACAGTCTGGTGAACGGGCAACCGCTGGATCAGACCGAAGGGACGCGCATCGGCATTATGAATACGATTCAAAGACTGGAACATCTTTATCACAATAAAGCCCAAGTCCGCTTCTCCAACAGGGAAGGCGGAGGAGCATGCGTCGTCTTGTACCTGCCGGATCACCCGGAAGATCGAACAGGATTGGAGGGCGGCATATGAATGCCTTGCTTGTCGATGACGATTACTTTGTCGTTACCGCATTGGAAAAGAAAATTGACTGGCAATCGCTGCATATCGAAGAGGTGTTTACGGCTAACAACGTCGCCCAGGCGCGGGAAATTATCCGGAATCACCCTGTGCACATTCTGATTTCCGATATCGATATGCCGCAAGGGAGCGGACTGGAGCTGCTGGCGTGGATTCGGGAGGAGAATTACAACATCCAGGCCATCTTCCTGACCAATTACGCCGATTTCAACTATGCGCAGAAAGCCATCGAACTGCAAAGCTTCGAATACTTTCTGAAACCGATCGAGTTCGACAAGCTGATGCTCATTATCCAAAAAGCGGTCGCAAGAGCCAAAGAACAGCAGAAAAACGAGAAAGCGATACAGGAAGGGTACTTCTGGCAAAAAAATCAAGCGAAAATACGCGAGCATTTCTGGAGAAAACTGGTCAACGGGAGCATCTCGTTCCCTATGAAGCTGGCCGACATCGCGCATTCCATCGAAGAACAAAATCTCCCCTATCGCATGACGGATACCTTTCAGCCTTTGCTCATCAATATTTTTCCGTATAACGGGAGCCTGGGCCAAGCGGATAAAGGCCTTTTCGATTTTGCGCTGCTCAATGTGCTGTACGAGTCGTTCCAGAACCCCGGTTTCTCCATCGAAACGATTCTGGAATACAAACCGTACAACTGGGTCGCCATCTTGAAATGGAGCTGTTCGCCGGAGTCCCAAACGCTCGGCGACCTTTGTTCGGCTTTTATCCCGAAAGCGAACCAGTACCTGAAAGCTGACGCCTGCTGCAATATCGCCTTACCCGGCAGACTGGAAAACATCAGTCCGATCGTCAAGCAGCTGCTGAATATGAATGAAGAAATCGTGAAGTGCCGCAATCAAACCTTTTACGTGGAAAGCTTCAACCGTCATCACAAAGCGGATTACGTGCCGCCGAACTTGTCGCGTCTGGAAGAGCTGCTGAACCAGAACAGGCCAGACGCTTTTCTGAACGAGACAACCCAATATTTGAAAGCCAATTTAAATCATCAAGCGCTCGACATATCGGTCCTCAGCTTGTTTCGATTGGATATCGTGCAGCTTGTGTATTCCTTCCTCAAGACGAAAGGGATACAGGCGCATAAATTGTATACCGGCAGAATGAACGATCAATTGCTGGCGCACTCTTTGAATTCCGTCGAGGATATGGAGGAGTATCTCAAATATTTGGTCAATACCGCAATGGAGTACCGGGACTTCGCCGAACAGCCGAAATCGATCGTCGAACAAATCAAGCAGTATATCCATACGCATTGCGGGGACGATTTGACCCGAAACCATCTGGCGGAAATCGTCTATCTGAATCCGGATTATTTGGCCAGGCTGTTCAAGAAAGAGACCGGGGTTTCGTTGGGGAGCTATATTATTCAGGTCCGCATCGCGGCTGCCAAGCATTTATTGGAGTCGACGCGGATGTCGATATATGAAGTGGCCAAAAAGGTGGGATACGCCAACTACTCCTATTTCTCAAAGCTTTTCAAACAAGAGGTCGGCCTTAGCCCCAACGAGTATAAACGAGGATCGAAGCTTTGACCGGGCTTTCGGGATGGAAGTTCCGAACAAGGAAGCCGCGGAATGAGTTCCGCCCAAGGGAATTCAAACCGCGGCTTCCGCTTTTGTCACCTTTTATGGGCGTTCGCCTTGATGACTTCTTCGCCGAATTTCAAGCATTCGCCGCAAATCGAAACGCCCGGTCCCAGGGCCAATTCTCCGACTTCATCTTTGCTTCTGCGGCAAAACGAACAAGTGTCCACGTGTTCGGTATGGACGGTATTCGTAAGGTTTTTCTCTACAGCATGGTACAGCTCGTCAATGACTTTGGGTTCAATATAATCAAATTCCCCTTTTAATTTCAATGCAACAGTCGTGTAAGCGATAGCCATCCCTTCATAGAAACGTTGTCTCTCCAACGATTGACTGTTTTTGGTTTTTTCTTCGCATAACTGACTCAGCTTCTCCAATTCCATAATGACATCTTCGATTTTGGCCCCTCGAAATAGTTTCTTCCGAAAATCTTGATCCACCGCCATCACCCCAAATTCTTTTTGTATACAATTGTATACATCACTAATTATATTCGATACCTGTATGGAATGTTCCTGCTTTTTGCGCAAACGGGCGGCCAAAACGAACTAAAATATGCCACATATACTTTAATTCCTGAAGCATTTCTTCGTAGTCCCCTCTGTCGCTCCACAGTTCCGGATTGCGGTTCAAATCAACGGGCCGATCGGGATGAAAATGCATGGCCGCTTGGGCTTCGGATTTTCGGTTCTGGCGTACTGCGCAACATGCTCAATGGCCAAAAGCTGCGAGCTTGCCAACTCTCTCTTGCATGTCATTTGCATCACCTTTCCTTATCCGAAACGCAAAAAAGGCGTTGAATTTCGAGCAAACGCGCCTACCGTGCTTATTGCCGGCTCAAAAGCAAAAGCAGCTTCCTTCAACGGAAGCTGCTTTTTTTTAACGATATTAAAGGATTAGCACATGAACTCTCGTTTTCCGTCCGTCCAAATGACGTTTTCCCCGTAATTTTTTCCCCATTCGTACATCGCCTTCAGCACCGGCATCAAGCTCTCGCCATATGGCGCCAAAGAATATTCCACCCGCGGCGGAACTTCAGGATACACCTTCCGGCGGATCAACTGATCCTCTTCCAATTCCCGGAGCTGGTTCGTCAACATTTTTTGGCTGATATGGGGAATCAGCTTTTTCAGCTCGCTGAACCGTTTCGTTCCTTCCATGCCCAGATGCCACAGTATAATTAATTTCCACTTTCCTCCGATGACGGCAAGCGTTAATTCTTTTTCGCAATTAATTTCCTTCAGATTGATGCGTTCCTTCACCTCGGTCGCCATGGCCTCGGCCCTCCTTCTGCATCCATTCCATTCAGTTTATTTTATACACTTGCTTTAAATAATAAACTAAATATAAATTAGATACAATCAGAAAAGTAAGGAAAGGTGGACGCAACGGGAACGATTTTCCCTTTTCTTTACTTGGCCGCGAGGGAAGGCAATTTATTCGATGACGACGCCTTTTCCACCGCATGTCCGCCGAATTCGCTGCGCAAGGCCGCGACGACTTTGCCGGTAAACGTGTCTTGCTCCAGGGACCGATAGCGCATCAACAAGGACATGGAAATGACCGGTGTCGCCGTTTGCAGCTCCATTGCTTCTTCGACCGTCCATTTGCCCTCGCCGGACGAATGCATGACGCCTTTAATGTCGTCCAGCTTCGCATCCTTGGAGAAAGCCCGTTCCGTCAGCTCCATCAGCCACGAACGAATGACCGATCCGTGATTCCAGACGCGGGCCACTTTCTCGTAGTCGAATTCGAATCCGCTTTTCTCCAGCACCTCGAATCCTTCGCCGATCGCGGCCATCATGCCGTATTCGATGCCGTTGTGAACCATTTTCAAATAATGGCCGCTGCCGGCTCTGCCCGCATAAAGATATCCGTTCTCCACAGCCGTATCGCGGAAAACAGGTTCCACCACACGCCAGGCTTCCGGATCTCCGCCCACCATATAGCAGGCTCCGTGCCGGGCGCCTTCCGTTCCGCCGGAGGTGCCGACATCCATAAAATGAATCCCGGCCTCCTTCAACTCGTTGTATCTGCGGATCGATTCTTTATAATGCGAATTTCCCGCTTCGATGACAATGTCGCCTTCGGACAAGAACGGCGTGATTTCCGCCAGCACGGAATCCACGACGGCATGGGGAACCATAATCCAAATGACTCTCGGCGTCTCCAGCGAGCGGACGAGCTGCTCCGGGCTGGCGGCACCTCGGGCGCCGTACGCTTCAAGCTTCCGGACCGCATCCGTATGGATATCGTACGCCGTCACTTCGTGCTTATGATCGATCATATTGAGTGCGAGATTAAATCCCATTTTGCCTAACCCGATAAGTCCGATGTTCATTTGACGGCAACCTCCTGTAATCGTTGATCCTGTGAAGCGTCATCGAACCACCAATGAAATCCGTGCTCCTCCAGCAAAGCGCCGGCCGCTGCCGGGCCATTCGAGCCCGCCCGGTAACGATGAAGCGGCAGACGATTTTCTTCGAACGCATCCAGCACCGGCTGAATCCATTCCCAGGCGAGCTCCACTTCTTCCCATTGGGCAAAAAAGGTGGCGTCGCCTTTCAGCGCATCGAACAGCAAGAGCTCGTAAGCTTCGGGCAATTGATCAGTCAGCATCGAGAAATCCATATGGACGGATTCAATACGGCCGTTTTTGAGCGGGTTCTTGCCGTTTAGCTGCAGCGTAATTTTTTCATCCGGATTGATTTGAATGATTAGCAGGTTCGGTACGGACTTCATGTCGGCGTTCCCGGACGATTCCCGCAGCGGGTCCTTAAACTGGACGACGATCCGCGTCGACTTTTCCTTCATTCTTTTGCCTGTGCGAATATAGAAGGGGACTCCCTCCCACGTCGGATCGTCAATCCACAGACGGGCCGCCATGAACGTATCGGTCGTTGAAGCCGGATCGACACCGGGTTCTTCCCGGTAACCCGCTACGGCCTGATTCCCGATCTTCCCAGCCTCGTACTGCCCCCGAATTACATCATTCGCCGCATTTTCTTTCGAGATCGGCCGGAGCGATTGCAGCAGCCGGTTCTTCTGGCGGCGGATATCGCCTGCCGTCTTCTGCGTTGTAGTATGCAGAGCCGTCATCAGCAGCAGCTGCAGCATATGGTTCTGAAACATATCGCGGACAGCTCCGGCACGATCGTAATAAGCGGCCCTTTCTTCCACTCCGACGGTTTCGCTCGCCGTTATCTGTACGTTCGCAATGAATTGATTGTTCCACAGCGCTTTAAGAAAAGGGTTGGCCGAAACGAGCGTCTCCAGGTTTTGCACCATCGGCTTGCCCAAGTAATGATCGATTCGGTAAATTTCATCCTCTGCAAAGGCGCGGCTGAGCTGCTCGTTCAGCGCTCTGGCCGATTGCAGGTCGTGTCCGAACGGTTTCTCCACGATAAGCCGCTTCCAGCCTTTGCCGCCGCCCAATCCGCTCTCTTTGATGTTCTCGGCAATGACGCCAAAAAACTCCGGAGCGACGGATAAATAGTACATCCGGTTTTGCTCTGTGATGCCGAGCTCCTGCTCCCGCTTCCGAACCAGCGTCAGCAGTTTGTTATATTCCGCTTTGTTCGTCACATCCAGAGCGATATAACGGAAGCTGCGCAGAAATGCTTCGAACTGCGGGCGGTCTTCCGGACTGCGCCTTGAAAAGGTGCGTATCGCCAGCTCGACATGCTTCCGGAATTCGCCCTCTGTCAACGGCTCCCGCCCCGATCCGATCAGCGAAAAACGATGCGGCAGCTTTTGCTCTACGAACAAATTGAACAGCGCGGGAAATATTTTGCGTTTGGCCAAATCGCCGGTGGCCCCGAACAATATTAAAGTCATGGAATCCATCTTGATTTCACATCCTTTCCTTCCATTTTCCCTTATATAAAACATAGTCCCCACGCATGAGGTGAGGACTACGTCATCGTTTTCTTTACTCCAGATTTGCGTGTCTTCCGAACATCGTGCCGGATTCGATCCCTTTTTTCTCCATCAGCTTCAAGATGACGGAGTCAAAGAACAACAAAAGGGTTTGTTCGAACAGCGAAGCCATCGGCTGTATCGTTTTGTACTCTCCGTCCGCCTTGTCTTTGGGCGAGCCGGGCATTTTCACCACAATATCGGACAATCTTCCGATCGTTGACTCCGGGAAGATCGTCACAACGGCAACCGCTGCGCCCAAGCTTTTCGCCTTCTCGGCCATGAAGCTCAAGCTTTTCGTCTCGCCCGAACCCGACCCGACGATGAGCAGGTCGTTTTTGTCCAGGTTGGGGGTGACCGTTTCGCCTACGACGTAAGCGTCGAATCCCATTTGCATCAGCCGCATGGCGAAGGCCCGGATCATCAAACCGGATCGGCCCGCACCGGCCACAAAGATTTTCTCGGACTCCAGAATCGCATGGACCAGCTTTTCAGCTTCGTCCTCTGCGATGAAGTCCGCACTCCGGTGCAGTTCTTCAATCACCTCGGCTAAAAATTGAACCGTCCGCATAACTGCATTACCCTTGTTTGATCAACCGGTGCATTTCGGCTGCTACCGCTTTTTTGTCCTCTTGACCGGTAATGCCGCCGCCCACAATGACGAGGTCCGGTTGTGCTTTGATGACTTCAGGCAGCGTCTCCAGTTTGATGCCGCCGGCGACAGCCGTTTTGGCATGTTTCACGACCCGCTTGATGGTTGCCAAATCTTCGAAGGAATTTTTGCCGACAGCTTGCAGATCATAACCGGTATGAACGCAAATGTAATCGACGCCAAGCGCATCGAGTTCCTTCGCTCGTCCTTCGATATCTTTCACCGCGATCATGTCGACGAGAATTTTCTTTTGCTGCTTTCTTGCTTCTTCCACAGCGCCCTTGATCGTCATGTCCTCGGCTACACCGAGAATGGTGACGATATCCGCGCCGGCTTCCGAAGCTTTCATCACCTCATAGCCAGCCGCGTCCATCACTTTCAGGTCTGCCAGCACTTTCAAATGCGGAAATGCTTCTTTGATTTCCTTTACGGCTCGAAGACCTTCGTTGATAATGACCGGCGTACCGATTTCTACGATATCCACATACTCCTCGACTTCTTTGACCAGTTCTTTCGCTTCCGGTATATTTACAAGATCCAACGCCAATTGCAGTTCCATGAATGCATTCCTCCTCAATGGTTACGGATTGTTTTTACGACGGCCTTGCGGCCTTTCGATCTTGGGGCTTGCTGTGACATCGTTTATTGTAGGTCCACTCTTTCGAAAAAGGAAGTACGCACTTTCAAGTGATGTAGTTACCCGTAAGAAACTTTTGCGACGGATAAGGAGTTTGGCATACAAAAACATCTGCTTTTCTCAAGACGAGAAGAAGCAGATGTTTCTCGAGCGGTATTGGTCTTATTTCAATGGCCAAGCGGCTTCCAATTGTATGCTGGTATTATGTTTTCTTGAAGATTAACGGTACCCGAAAGCGTCGCCGGTTTCCCTGCTTCCGCCACTTCTGCGAGATACCGCCAGCAGTCCGGCTGCGAGCCGTCAAGATCATAAAAACCGTACACTTGTGCGAGTTCACCGCTTGATACAGACTGCCCGTTCCATCGCGCGACCTTCGGATCACCGGCTAAAGCGGCAACGGCGCGCCCGACATAACGCGGCGTTTCCGAGATGACGAAGTGAGGTTCCTTCACAGCGGCATCGCGCCAGTTTTCTTCCGTGACGCCATAGTGATCCAGCATAATTTCAGAACGCATCCATCCCGGAGTCACGGCTACGGCGGTACATTGATAAGGTGAAAGCTCGTGAGCCAAAGACTTCGCCATACGAATGACAGACGTCTTGGCCAGATCGTAAAACAGCGACAAACGGTAATTTTTATCGTTGTATTCGGCCGTGCCGTCCGTCACTTCAATGACCAGTCCGTTCTTGTTTCGGATTAACAGCGGCAATGCAAAGTGGCTTGTAATGATATGCGTATCAATCGCAAGCCGAAGCATGCGAAATCCCTTTTCAAGGGAGTGCTCCCATACCGGCACGTTCCACTGTGCCAAATATTCCGCTCCCCATATGTCGTTGACAAGGATGTCCAGTCGCCCCTGTTCGTTCTCGATACGTGCAATAAGAGCTTGAACCTGATCGGGATCGAGATGATCCACTTGAACCGCTATCCCTCTGCCGCCCGCATCATTTACAAGTTCGGCGGTTTCTTCAATGGTTTCCGGACGACCGTACTCGGAACGCTGCGCTCGTGTCGTCCGTCCGGTCACATAAACGGTCGCTCCCGCCGCGCCTAATTCGATCGCTATTCCTCGACCGGCGCCGCGTGTCGCCCCCGCTACCAAAGCCACTTTTCCATCTAAAGGCTGCATGCTCTGTCACTCCTTTTGTTCATTATCCTCCATTATAGAGTATGAATATGACAAGGAATGACATATTAGACTCCCATGCCG
>NZ_JBCNFP010000057.1:0-59300 GCF_050481165.1 Paenibacillus cisolokensis | reverse complement strand
CACGAATCAGGGACTTGACATATTACCGCTGGACTTTAAAAAATAAAATGATATAGTAAAAAAATTGAAATCCTGGATTTGTTGCCCGGTTACGAGAAATAAATGCCGATCCGGTTGCCGCCGATCGTCTCGATCGGGATCTCCATGTCGTATACCTCGCGCAGCACCGGCGTATCGATAATGTCGGCTGTCGGCCCCTCCCGGACGATTTTTCCGCCCTTGAGCGCCACGATATAGTCCGAGTAGCACGATGCAAAATTGATATCATGGAGCACAAGCACGACCGTCTTGCCCAATTCGTCGACCATCCGGCGAAGCACTTTCATAATTTGAACCGAATGCTTCATGTCCAGGTTATTGAGCGGTTCGTCCAACAGCACGTATTCGGTATCCTGCGCCAGCACCATCGCGATGAAAGCGCGCTGGCGCTGACCGCCGCTCAGCTGGTCCAAATATTTGTTTTCGATATCTTCAAGCTCCATATACCGGATCGCTTCGTCCACATAACGCCAGTCTTCCTTCGTCAGCCTCCCTTGCGAATACGGGAACCGGCCGAAGCTGACCAGATCGCGGATCGTCAAGCGGATATTGATATGGTTCGTCTGCTTGAGTATCGAGACCGTCCGGGCCAGTTCGTTGCTCTTGTAGCGGCCAATCTCCCGGTCGTTGATGAAGATTTCGCCGCGGTCCTTGTCGGCGAGCCGGCTGATCATCGACAGCAGCGTGCTCTTCCCCGCTCCGTTCGGGCCGATAAACGAAGTGATTTGGTTCCTGGCGATCGCGACCGAGACGCTGTCGACGACCGGCCTTCCTCCATACAGCTTCGTGACGTCTCTGACTTCTATCATGCTTTACTCTCCCTGAGCAGCAAATACAAGAAATATACGCCGCCGATGAAATTGATAATGACGCTCAGCGTCGTTGAGAACGTGAACACACGCTCGACGACGAACTGCCCGCCGACGAGCGCGATGACACTGATCAGTACCGAACCGGTCAGCAAGTAGGAGTGGCGATAAGTCCGGAACAACTCGTGCGCGACGTTCGCGACAAGCAGGCCGAGAAACGTAATCGGACCGACGAGCGCGGTCGAGATCGCGATCAGCACCGCGACGACGATCAGCAGCCGGCGAACGGTGCGGTCGTAAGGAACGCCTAGTCCGATGGCATGGTCCCTGCCGAGCGACAGCACATCCAAATATTTGGCATACCGCATCGCGTAAAGTATCGTCAGCGCCGTTAAGGCAAACGCCAGCGCCAATATATCGGTATTGACATTGTTGAAGCTTGCGAACATGCGGTCCTGCACGATCAGGAACTCGTTCGGGTCGATCAGTACTTGCAAAAATGTCGATATGCTGCCGAAAAAAGTGCCGAAAATAATCCCGACAAGCAACAGGAAAAACAGGTTTCGCCCTTCTTTGAACAGCACCTTGTACAGCAGCGCCGCAAAGATCATCATAAGCCCGACGGTAATGAAGAAATTGACGCTTTTGTTGATCACCATCGGACTCATGGAGCCGAAGACGAAAATGATAAACGTCTGAATCAGCATATATAGCGAATCGAGCCCGATAATGCTCGGCGTCAATATCCGGTTGTTCGTAATCGTCTGAAACACCATCGTCGCGAAAGCGATAGCTGCGCCGGTCAGCGCGATAGCCGCAATTTTGACGAGCCGGCGGGGCAGAACGTAATCCCAGTTAGTCCCCGATTTATAGAAAACGAATGCGGCGATCAGCAGCAGGGCGAACGCGGCGAGCGCGGCGATTTTACCTTTAGGATGCATAGGCCCTGCTCCTCATCAGCAAATAAAGGAAGATACCGCTTCCGATAACGCCGACTGTCAGACCGATCGGAATTTCGTACGGATAAATGATGACGCGGCCCAGAATGTCGCAAGCGATGACGAAGACGGCGCCGAGCAAGGCGGTATGAGACAAATTGTTTTTCAAATTGTCGCCCCGATAAATCGACACAATATTCGGAATGATGAGCCCGAGAAACGGGATGGTGCCGATCGTCAGCAGTACGACGGAAGATACCGCGGCGACGAGAATAAGGCCGATGTTGACGACCTGACGGTAATTCAGACCGAGATTTTTCGAAAAGTCCTCGCCCATTCCGGCTACGGTGAACCGGTTGGCGTACAGGTAAGCGATAACCATCAGCGGAATGCTCAGATAGAGCATCTCGTAGCGGCCTTTCATCACGATCGAAAAGTCTCCCTGCAACCAGGACGAAATGTTCTGAATGAGATCGTTCTTGTAGGCGAAGAACGTCGTGATGGAACTGATGATATTGCCGAACATCAGGCCGACAAGCGGAATGAAGATCGCATCCTTGAACTTGATTTTGTCCAAAATCTTCATGAAAACGATCGTGCCGGCCAGCGCGAACACAAATGCGACGGCCATCTTCAGCAGCGGCGCCGCGGACGTGAACAGCATCAGCGCGACGAGCACGCCGAGGCGGGCCGAATCCATCGTGCCGGCCGTCGTCGGCGAGACGAACTTGTTGCGTGTCAACTGCTGCATAATGAGACCGATAATGCTCATGCTCGTGCCGGCAATGATCAGACTGACGAGTCGGGGAAGCCGGCTGACGAGCAAAATCTGAATCTGCTGCTCCGTCAGGCTGAACAAATCGAGCGGAGAAATATCTTTGACCCCGATAAATACCGAGCAGACGGATAAAACGATCAATGCCGCCGTTAAATAACGTTTCTTCATATGTCGTTCACGCGCTTCCCTACTCTTCATAGATAATGATATTCATTATCAATCAACTCATTATTATTATACCTGACAAACTTGATTTGTCAATAAATTCTGGCAATGTTAAACCGGCGGCTCTGCAATGAAAAACAGGCCGCCCGGCGGCAGCCTGTTCATGGATTGCTTTGACGTTTACTTCAACGATGCCTCGATGAACGATTCGCGTCCGTTAACCGGCAGCAGCCGTTTCAGCGGCCGCGATTCCGCCGGTTGGGTGGCGTGGTGGACGAGCCCGACAGAACGTACGGTTGCGCGCTTGCGCACCTCCAGGGCCTTATGCCGCCGCTCATGCGCAACGCTCGCCCGTATAGCGCACCTGAAGGAACCTTGCAATCAAGGCCCCTCCCCTCCTGCACGCTATTTCGCTTCCGCTTCCCATTGCTGCTGGGCAGCGCCGACTTCGCCCCAAAAATGGTCAAGCTCGCGCTTTGCCACTTCCCGGACGAACGGCAGCTCCTCACCCATCAGCTCCGGTGACCAGCGCCGCCCGAAGTTCGCGTGCACCACTTCGTCAGCCCAGTCGTAATCCTGAAACTGCGCCATCAGCGGATGTTTGGCCACATCCCGGCACCATTCGTATTCCTTCTTCTTCCCGTTTGAAATCATCGCGCCTTCCTCGATGCCGATGCTAAGCCACGTATATTGGGCGCCCGGCAGCTTCGGCGCATTCACATCGTAGTCCGACGTGTACTGCGGCCGGGATTTCCACTCGTAGCCGTCCGCTTCCAGCGCCGCTTGCCCAAACATCGCATGGCGCGCCTCGTCCCAGATATGCCGCGCCAGATCATAATAGAATGCCCAGGGCATATTGCGCTGGCTGTAATAGACAGCCGCGATCAGTTCGCAGGCGGTCATCTCCTCCTGCCGGACGCGCATCTTCATGACGAGCTCCCGTTCGACCGGGTCGCCGGTCTTGAGCGGCGACCCGGTTCGGGCCAGCGTCGTCGGTCCCATGCTCCGCGGATCGCGAACCGAGCGATGCGGCAGCCGGTACGGCTCGCGCGAACGGTCGCGGACCGGAATATCCTTCGACCGCTCGCCCTGCCCGTCGACGCCGCCAGCCGCATCGAGACAAGCTTGCAGCTTGGCGGCGAACGATGCCGTCGCGGCCTCGTCATACGCGCCTGCGCTCCTCAACGCCTCCAGCAGCTCTTCTCCCCATCGCACCTGCTCTTCCAGATCGTAAGCGGCCTGCCGCAGCACCCGGATCGTCGGCTGGTCGACGATTTGCTGCGTCCTCGCCATATGATTTCGATATGCAGCCAACATCGCCGGACGGATAATGCCGTAAATGCCGACGGCCAACTCGTAGTCGTTGCGCGCGTGTATCAGCTCATCCATCAGCAGCGTCAGACACGGGTCCGGCTCCTTGTTCAGCACAGCCGCGGATGTCCGCATTTGGGGAATCCGCTTGCGCAGCGACTCCGCCGCTTCGGCATCCTCGTACAGGTGCCGGCACAGACCGAGCTTTAAGTCCCAATCGCCGCGCGCCGGCAGCTGGCCGGCAGCCGTCCGCGCCAATGCTTCGTGCAAGTAACGGTAGCGCTGCAATATTTGCACATTTTTTTCAATACTGTAAGCTCCGAGCGCGTACGGGTTCGCAATGCCGGTAAACGAGATCATCTTCCTCCACTCTCCTTGCGCATTCGTGTCGCCTTGCTTTGTCCTTCATTATATTCACGAGCGAAACGGCCAACAATGAACGCCAGCGGGAAAGTGTTGCACGAATTTGATCTCCAAGGAACAAGCGATTCGTATATACTGTTATCAAGACCGATACAAGAACCGATAAAGGACGAACAGGAGGCGAAAACGATGCTGCCAACCGATCCGGAACGTTCCGGCAGCGAAATGGGCTTCACCGCCCGGGGCTTCCTGCCCCGGTACAGAATCGGCGGCGATTTCGTCATTCGACCGGGCTGGACGCTCGGCCCCCGGACGATTCGCGACTACGAGCTCGTATACTTTCCGTCAGGCTCGCGCACCCGTTACCAAATCGCGGATCAGACATTCGCGCTCGCAGGCCCTTGTCTGATTTTGACACCGCCAGGCATCGAACATGCGTATATATTCGACTCGGATCAGCCGATACGCCACCAATTTATCCATTTCATGCTGGATCAAGACGGCGATGCTCCGTTGCCGCACGATCATCCGATCCGCAGCATTCCGGCGCACGTCCCGGCGGACCGCGCCCCGCTCGTGGTGCAGCTTGTCGCTTCGGCGCTCGCGCTGGCCGCCGCACAGCCGGATCGTTGGCGCTCTCGATGCGCCGCGCTCCTGCAAGTGGCCCTCGACGAGCTCGCCGCATCGGCCGCGCTGCCGGCGCGGTACGATCAGCGTTCCGTACCGGCGGCGGGTCTGCCGCCGCAGATCATCCGGGCGCTCGCGCACATTGACGAGCATCTCGAGACCGAGCTCTCCATTCCGGCGCTTGCAGCAGGCGCGGGCTGGACGCATGAATATTTTACCCGCGTCTTTACGGCCGCCGTCGGGCTTCCGCCCAAGCAGGAAGTGATCCGTCGGAGAATCGATCGCGCCTGCGAATATTTGTTGCTGGAGGCCTCGTCTGTCAAGGAGATCGCGTTTCGCGTCGGATTCCGCAACGAAGCTTACTTTTGCCGCGCCTTCAAAAGATGGAAAGGCGTGAGGCCGTCCGAATATCGGGAGCGGTACGCCGATCCCCGGCTGCATCGGCTGTACCTTGCCCCCGCCGTCGCGCCCGAGAAACGCGCGCATCCGCTCAATGTCTATTTGGGCGATTGAAGGCGGACCGGACCCGTCACCTTCATGACCGATTCGCTACCCGCGCCGCAGAAGGAAGAGCGTCGGCCGATGAGCCTTCAGGCTGACCGTTATCGTGCGCACGCACAACAGCGACGCCGCTTCCGCCGAGGCAAGCAGCTCTTCCGGGCATTCGGTCAGCATAACGGCGACGCCTCCTTTGCGCAGGATGCGCCCTGTCTCCTTAAGCAGCCCGCGATACAATTCGGGAATGTCCTCCTTCCGGCCGATCTGAACGCCGAACGGCAAGTTGGCCGCGACCTTGTCGACGCTGCCCGCATCGAGCGGCAGACGGCGGGCATCCCATTCCCGCAAATCGATGTTCGGGCGGTCCTTCACATTAACCAGCGCGGCCTTCAGCGCTTCCGGCGACAGATCGCCACCGGCGATGCGCGCATACGGATACTGCAACCGCTCCGCGACAATCGTGCCCGAACCGCAGCACGGGTCGACAAAAACATCTGCTTCTTCCGGGTCGGACAGCCGCACCATGGCATGGGCAACGGGCGGACGCAGGGCAGCCGGCGCAAACTGCCTGTCCGCCCCCCGGTAACGAAAGGCGGCATCCGTCAACCGCAACGAGAACGTCGCCTCGCTGTCGTCGATATCCAGCCGAAACTCCACGTTCGACTCATCCGCCTCGCCGAAACGCCAGTCCTTGTAACGTTTTGCAATGCCGGCCCGGGCGGCCTCCGCCGCCTCGAAACGGCTGTACGATTGCTTGCCGCGGCGACTTGCGTTGACCCGGAAACATCGCTCTCCCGCCCGACCGTTCATGGCAAATGAAAGGTCGAGCCGGGCAATCCGCTCGGTGAGCGCCGGCAAATGAATACGGTGGGGGCCGACCTCGAAACGATCGATCACCCGGTACAAATTGTCCGCCGTCCGCAAAGCCATTAATCGGTCCAGGGAACAGGCCGAGGCGAAAAACACCTTTCCTCTGGCGGATTCCAATATATGAGCATCGGTTATTTTCATTTTTATTTCATCACTCAACACGGTTTCCAGACCGGGCAGAACGGTTGCGAAATAACGGATCATCGTGAATACCCCATCCTTCCGTTTTCGATATGGAAAGAACGCAAAAAACCGCGCATGAACAAACGCTCAGTCGCGGTTTCTTTTGAAAGCGGCGATAAACGATTCGGTTCATTCGACAGTGCAGCCTTCGGGCACGGCAATATAACCCCTCCCATTTCAGGGGCGCCGACTTCCTAAAGGTCGCAATCGTTATGCAGTTCAGTTGGAATGAACGCATACTGTCAAAAAAACCGCCATCATCATCACGGGCACGATGCCTCCAATTATTTCAATTTTTCAACTATTATACTGCAGCGTTGCTGCCGGTACAATAGCGAAATTCGTTCCTGACAAAATGGCGCCCACACTATAAGTAATACTTAGAATTACTTTGGAACACTCATAGAATTCAAATAAGTAATACTTAGTGTTATTTCGTGTTATTGTAACTTCTCCCTCTCCCGAAAACCCGCTTCTTATAAGCAAAAAACGCTTCCTTCACAACCGGGGTCGGCTCATTCCGTTACCCCTTTGCACCTCTTCCAGCAGCCCTGCACCTCTTCCAATACCCCCTGTACCTATCTTCCAGCGTCCCTTTGAACCTCTTCCGTTAACCTTTTGCGGATGGCTCAGCGCCCCCCTGCACCTCATCCATTATCCTTTTGCGGATCGTCCAGCGGTCCTCTGCGGATCATAAGCGAGATCAGAAAGGCGACGAGCAGCAGCCCGAACGGCACGGCGCTGATGAGATAACGGAACGTCGCTTCCGGGTTCGGCCCCGGATTATCGCCGCTCACATAGCCGAAGAGCAGACCGACGATCCAGAACGCGACGGCGGAGATAAGCCCGCTCGACCTGGTAATGAATCCGGCAACGGCCGTGTAGACCCCTTCCCGCCGCCGTCCGGTAACGGCCGCATCCAGATCGACGATCCGGCTGCTCAGAACGGCCGGAGAAACGAGAAAACCCGCCAGACCGAAGCCTGCCATAACGCCGGCCGCGATGCCTCCGCCAAGTCCTTGCGCGAACCAGAGCGGAATGACGGACAAGCCGTACACCGCCAGCGACAACTGCCACCCTCTCCGTCCCCCCAGCTTCCGCACGACGAAGTACCAGACCGCGACGAGCGGAATCACCGAGACGAAGACCGAGGCCAGCAGGATGGATGTTTGCGATTCCGGAATGCCGAGCGCATATTTGGCGTAAAACGGAATAATCGAACTGAGCAGGCCGTTGACGGTTTGGGCGAACGAGTTGGCCAGGTTGAAAATCCAGAAATTTTTGTTTTTCAATGTCGCGCGAAACGCGTCCGCGAACTTCAGCGGCTCCACCTTGCGGGCATCCTCGCGCTCCCTTACCGTCCACATGCAAATCCACATAAACACAATAAACACGAGCGAGTACAGCAGCGCCATATTGCGAAACCCGTATTCGGTAAAAATGATCGGCGTCAGCGCGGTGCCGATGAGCAGCGCGACGATCTGAAAAGCTTGCTGCACCGCCGAAGCTTTGGCGCGCGGCTTGTCCCCGCGGAACAGCTCCGGGAACAGCGCGCCGTAATTGACCCACAGCACAGTCGATACCGTTTCGTAAAGCAGCAGAGAGACGAGAAACCAATAGAACAGGTCCATTCCCTTCGTCCCTTCCGGAACGGCGAACACCATGACGAAGGTCAGGACGAACAGCGGCATCGAAGCGTAAATCCATGGCTTGCGCCGGCCGTAACGGGTGCGGGTGCGGTCCGACCAATAACCGAACAGCGGCTGGTTCGCCGCGTCCCAGATCAGGTAAATCGTACGGGCAAGCGTAGCCAGGCCGATGCCGAGTCCGAGCTTTTCAACGTAATAGTAGCTGTAAAACGCGCTGAACGCCTGGACCGGAACCATCATGGCCAGCATGCCGAACGCGTACGTGATCGGGGAATTGACCATTTTCCGTCTCATCCGCGCCTCTCCTTTTCCTTTTCGACCGTTTGTTTTCATTATATTCGGATTGCAGTATTTTGGAAGCGCTATTTTTGGAAATACGAGGCAGTTTATATTCCGTTTAAATAACGCGCTTATATTGTTGATGCAAAGTCTGACGCCAATGAAGCGGTGTCGGGCGCTTGACATTCGGCTTTCCGGTCCATAAACTTAACTTACCTAAATAAATTATTTAGTACCTAGTTAAATAAAAGGGAAGGAGCCGATCATAGCGATGAACCGCGACGACCAAACTTCACTGGCGCTCCTCCGCGCATTTCGGAAGCTGCGGCACATTCAGTTTCATGCCAGAGGGCCGATGATCGAAGGCTGCACGAACAGCGAGACAATTCTGCTTCTCGTCCTGAGACGAAGCATGGGGAAGGATTCCCCCGGCTTGAAAGCGTCCGAGTTAAGCGGTCTCCTCCGCATTTCTTCGCCGTCCGTCACCCAGATGGTCAACGTGCTCGAGGCGAGAGGCTTGCTGGAGCGAAGCGTCGATCCAGACGACCGGCGAGCTGTCAGAATTCGGCTGACCGAAGCCGGTAACCGCCTGACGGAATTGGCGGATAAAGCGATGCTGGAAGACATGAAGGGGCTGATCGCCCATTTGGGCGAAGATCGCAGCCGGCTGCTTCTGGAGTTGCTGGAGGACGTATTCGACTATTACGGCGACGGCAATTGCCCGTTTCCCTGCCCGCCGCACCGGGAGCCGGAGCAATAACCGAAACGATGAGAAAGCAGGTGAACAAGGAACGATGATCAAATTGCTGCGTTTCATGAAACCGTATCGCTGGCTCGTCGCCGGCGTATTGGCGGCCGTTTTCTTCCAGTCTCTGGCCGAACTCTATTTGCCCACGTTGACGGCCGACATTGTCGACCGCGGCGTCGTCTACGGCGACACCCCTTACATTTGGCGCGTCGGCGGGCTAATGCTTCTGGTCGCGGCTTCAGGCGGCGTCTGCGCGGTGCTGGCGAGCTTGTGGTCGGCCAAAGCTGCCGGCGGCTTTGCCCGGGATGTGAGAAACCGGCTGTTCGCGCATGCGGAAACCTTCTCGCTGGGCGAATTCGACAAGATCGGCACCGCCTCGCTCATTACCCGGACGACGAACGACATCACGCAAGTTTATAATGTCCTGACGATCATGATGCGCGTGGTCGTCATGGCGCCGATGATGTGCATCGGCGGCATCGTCATGGCCGTGTCGAGAGACGCCACCCTGTCGCTTGTCATCGTCGCCATCGTCCCCGTATTGGCCGGGTTCATGGTATTCGTCTTCCGCAAAGGCGGCCCGCTGTTCAGGTCGCTGCAGACGAAGCTCGACAAGCTCAGCCTCGTCCTGCGCGAGCATTTGACCGGCATCCGCGTTATCCGCTCCTTTAACCGGACCGCCTACGAGCAGGAACGATTCGACGATGCCAACCGTGATCTGACCGCTACGGCCGTACGGGTGAACCGGATTATGGCGTTCGTCATGCCGGTAATGGTGCTCGTCATGAACGCGGCCGCCATCGCGATCATATGGTTTGGCGGCATCCGGATCGAAGCCGGCCGCATGCAGGTGGGCGATCTGATCGCCTTTATCCAATATTCCTGGCAGATCATGTTCGCGCTGATGTTCGCCTCGATGATGTTCGTCATGATTCCGCGCGCCGCCGCTTCAGCGGCGAGAATCAACGAAGTGCTCGACATGAAGCCGGGCATCCGGGACGAGGCCGACGGGTCCGGCGCGGCCGAAGCGAAGCCTTCCGTGGAGTTCCGGAACGTGACGTTCCGCTACCCCGGCGCGGAAATGCCCGCGCTGTCCGGTATTACCTTCAAGGCGAACGCCGGGGAAGTGACCGCCATTATCGGCGGGACCGGGTCGGGCAAGTCGACGCTGCTCCACCTTATTCCGCGCTTCTACGACGCCGAGGAAGGGGAAGTGCTCGTAAGCGGCGTGAATGTCCGTCAGATGACGCAAGAGGAGCTGCGGGCGCGGATCGGACTGGTCCCGCAGAGAGCGGTGCTGTTTACCGGAACGATCGCCGAAAACATCCGTTACGGCAAAGAGGACGCGACCGATGAGGAGGTTCGCCATGCGGCCGACGTTGCCCAGGCGACCGAGTTTATTTCGGAAATGAAGGACGGCTTCGATTCCCCGATCTCCCAAGGCGGCACGAACGTATCGGGCGGCCAGAAGCAGCGGCTGTCGATCGCCCGGGCGCTCGTCCGGAAGCCCGGCATCTATCTGTTCGACGACAGCTTCTCCGCGCTCGATTACAAAACCGACGCCAAGCTGAGAGAAGCGCTCCGCACCGAAACGAAGGACGCGGCCGTCATTATCGTCGCCCAGAGGGTGAGCACGATCATGGACGCGGACCGGATTATCGTGCTCGACGAGGGGCGGATCGTCGGCGAAGGAACGCACAAAGAGCTGCTGCAAACGTCTGCGGTATACCGCGAGATCGTCGCATCCCAGCTTTCGGAGGAGGAGATCGCATGAGCGACCAGCGTCACAACGCGCAAGGCTCGGGCGGTCCCGGAGGACCGGGCGGCTCAGGCCGCAAGCAGGGCGGCGGCCCGGGGCCGGGATTCGGCTTCGGCCCGGGAGGACGCGGCGGTCCGGGCATGATGGGCATGCCGGGACAGAAGCCGAAGGATTTCAAGGGCACGTTCCGCCGGCTCGTCGGCTACCTGAAGCCGCATCGAGCCGCGCTGCTTGTCGTCCTGCTGACCGCCATCCTGAGCACCATCTTCTCGATCGTCAGCCCGAAAATTTTGGGCAACGCCACGACGGCCATCTTCGAAGGCATGATGGGCAGGATACAAGGCGATCCGAACGCCCGGATCGACTTCGGCTATATCGCCGACATTCTGCTTCTGCTGGCGGGTCTTTATGTGTTGAGCGCGATTTTCGGCTATGTGCAGCAATATATTATGGCCGGCGTATCGCAAAAAATCGTCTATCGCCTGCGCAAGGACGTGAACGAGAAGCTGGCCCGGCTGCCGCTCAGATATTTCGATTCCCGCACGCACGGCGAAACGCTCAGCCGCGTCGTCAACGACGTCGACAACATCAGCTCGACGCTGCAGCAAAGCCTGACGCAATTTATTACGGCGTTCGTGACGCTGATCGGCGTCATCGTCATGATGCTGTCGATCAGTCCGCTTATGACGCTCATCGTCGTCGTCACGCTGCCGATCAGCTTGATCGCGATCCGGCAGATTACGATGCGGTCGCAAAAGCATTTTCGGAGCATGCAGCAATCGATCGGGGAGCTGAACGGCCATGTCGAGGAAATGTTCACCGGCCACGCGGTCGTTAAAGCTTTTGGGCGGGAGCGTCAATCGGTCGGCCGCTTTCGGGAAGTGAACGACCGGCTGTACGATGCGAGCTGGCGCGCGCAATTTATTTCCGGCACGATCATGCCTATTATGAACGTCGTCGGCAATCTCGGCTATGTGTTCGTCGCGGTCGCCGGGGGCATTCTCGTCATGCGGAAGGCCATCACCATCGGGGACGTGCAGGCATTCATTTCATATTCGAAGCAGTTCACGATGCCGATTACGCAAACGGCTCAAATCGCCAATATCATTCAATCGACGATCGCTTCGGCCGAACGGGTATTCGAGCTGCTGGACGAACCGGAGGAAGTTGCGGAGCCCGCGCATACCGCCGAGATTTCCCGCCCGAAAGGCGACGTCCGGTTCGAGCATGTCAAGTTCGGCTATAAGGAAGACGCGCCGCTGATCGAGGATATGAACATCGATGTGAAATCGGGGCAGACGGTTGCCATCGTCGGACCGACCGGCGCCGGAAAAACGACGCTGATCAACCTGCTCATGCGCTTCTACGAGGTGAACGGCGGGCGCATTACGATCGACGGCACCGATATTACCCAAATGAAACGCGGCCATCTGCGCGGCATGTTCGGCATGGTGCTGCAGGATACGTGGCTGTTCAACGGCACGATTCGCGACAATATCGCCTACGGCCGGCTCGGGGCGACGGATGAGGAAGTTGTGGAAGCGGCGAAAGCGGCGTATGCCGACCATTTCATCCGGACCTTGCCGGAAGGCTACGACACGGTGCTGAACGAAGAAGCCACCAACATTTCGCAAGGACAGAAGCAGCTTTTGACGATCGCCCGGGCCATTCTCGCCGATCCGGCGATTCTGATCCTGGACGAGGCGACGAGCAGCGTCGATACGCGGACCGAAATCCACATTCAGCAGGCGATGAACGAGCTGATGAAAGGGCGGACCAGCTTCGTCATCGCCCACCGATTGTCCACGATCCGCGACGCCGACCTCATTTTGGTCATGAACAAAGGTTCTGTTATCGAGCAGGGAACGCACGAGCAGCTTCTCGCCAGGGGCGGATTTTACGCCGACCTGTACGAAAGCCAGTTCAGCGGCAGGCAGCGTCTCCGTCACTCGGGATGATTGCCGGTTGCCCGGCCGACTTCGAACGGCGTCGTCACGCCTTCGTACATCAGATGCATCGTCATGCCGATCGCGGCATGCGTCAGGTTGTGGCAGTGATCCATCCAGATGCCCGGATTGTCGGCCTTGAATGCGACCTCGTATACATCACCCGGCTGCACGTCAAGCGTATCCGACCACCACGGCGAGCCGGACGCCCGTTCCCCGTTGCGGGACAAGACGAGCATGTGATGTCCGTGCAGATGCATCGGGTGATCGGCCGCCCCGCGATTGACGATGGTCGTCTTGACCAGTTCCCCTTCGCGCACCATGAACATGGGTGTATCGGGAAACACGTGTCCGTTCATCGTGTACAGCATCTCGAACTGCCCGTCGTAAAATCCGAGCTTGTTGTCGAGGAGCATCGTAAACTCCCGGTCGAAATCGCTGTCCGGTCCGAACGCAACGGGGGCCGGACGGCCGTAATGCAGCGGGTCGAACTCGCCGTACGAGGAGACCGCGGGCGCGTCGCCTACTCCGTCCGGGCTCATCAGGACGCCGAGCGAGTCGTTGCCGCCGACCCGCAAAAAGACAGGATGATGCGGCATCGTAAACGCGATGTCGTACCGCCCGCCGGTCGTCAGCGTCAGCCGCACGTTCGAAAGCTCGCCCGGATCGTTCAGTTCCGTGCCGTCGATGGCCGTCACCCGAAACGATGTCCCGGCCAGCTCGTACCGCTGCCTGACCCAGTCGACCGTATTGATGAGCCGCAACCGGACGGGCGTTCCGGGGGCGATCGTTTCCTTGCGGATGCCATCGGCATCCCCTACTGCGAACGTGCCATCCCACAGGTGCGTCATCACCGTGATGTCCGCGGTTTTCCGAGCATCTGCCGTGTTCGGCTCGACGATCAAAGGTCCGAATAGTCCTTTCGATACGGCCTCCCTCGAGTTTTGGTGGGAATGGTACCAGAACGTGCCGACCTGTTCGGCGCGAAAGCGGTACGTATGCGTCTCGCCCGGCATGACGGCGTCCTGGGTGGCGCCGGCGACGCCGTCCTCGGCGTTCGGCACGTCGAGGCCGTGCCAGTGGATCGTGGCGCCCTGCTCGATGTCTTCGTTGACGAGCTTCACTTCCACCAGTTCTCCTTCCCTGAGCCGGATTTCCGGCCCGGGGATTTGCCCGTTGAACGTCCAGGCATCCACCGTTTTGCCGGAGCTTAGCCGGACCGTCTTCTTCATGGCGGTCAAGGTGATCGTGCGGTCGGGTTTGCCGGCGCGCGGCCCGGTCAGTTCCGTCACCGAAACCGGCGTAGCAGCATTCGGCTGAGCCGTCTGCGACGCGCCGAGCCCATCGTGTCCGGAATGTCCTTCATACCCGGCATACGCCGCCAATGCCGCTCCTGTGCCGAAATCGGCGGGACCCTCGGCCATCGCGAGGCGATCAGGCAGCTTGCTGTTCTGCATCGCCAGCGAGAACGGAACGACCGCAATACCGGCGCAGGCAAGCAGCATGCTCAGGCGGCGCAATGCGTGAACCCATCCCGGTTGCAGGGAGACGCCCCCGCCGGGCCGATTGGCGGCCCGATGTCTCGCAGCCTGCGGGAACCACAGGAGAGCGGCCGCACCGAGTATCGCGACGAGCGGAACGGCCGCTTCCGTCCACTCGAAAGGGACCGGGGGACGCAAGCTGAAATAGAAAGCGCCGAGCGCGCCGAGCAGCATCCAGCGGAACGGCCCGGCAATGCCCGGATCGCTCGCCCGACGGCTCCAGTCCTGCGGATCGCCCATTCCGCCATCGGCGGCCAGCAGCAGCCTACGCAGCCTCGGAACCGACAACAGCCATATCGATGCGGCGGGGATGAGAAGCAGCGGAACATGCAGCAGCAGCCGATCGAGCCAAAACACCGGTTCGAGCGCAAAAACCATATAAACGACCGCCGCAGCGGCCATGACGGCGGGCAGCGACACCAGGATCGCCCAGAAGCGCAGCTTTTGCGCCTTGCGGCGCAATTTGGCGACCGGACGGTCGTACAACAGCCCGGACGCTTTGATCGCCGCGATGGCGCTCATGGCAAGGAGCAGGAACAGAAGCCCCAGTTCCGTTTGCGTTGCTATCGCATACACGACAATTCCTCCATTGCTATTTGAGTGCAATGCCATTGTCATTGTAGCGAGAGACGCTTGGTCCGGCATACCGCCGACAGGTGTATTTCGGTCCGGACCTTCGGCGGGCGGCGGACCCGGACTTTTGTCTGGAGGCGAGATCGGGAAGGGTGGGATTGGAAGGAAAGATTCATTTTTTGCTGGAAGCCGATATGCTCCCGGTTAAGCCCGGAGTGGAACAAGAATACGAGAATCATTTCGTATAGCATCGAAGCATCATTTTATCAAGGCAGCATATCAACGAGGCAAAGTTAGAAAAGCCGCATGCCGGTTCCGATGGCGGTTCGATCACACAAGCCCGTCGGCAACATCAGCACAAACTGCGTGCTTGCAGACACCTTGCTTGCGGCTTCGATCATACCAGTCCTTCGGCAACCCTTTCGTCGTCGCACACAGTCGGCATAGAAGGTCGGCATAAAAGATGAAATCCTGCGATAATGCAGTTTTTTGAGGCGAAATTCGCGCATGAAGGTTAAAAAACTGCAATTGTGCAGGAAACGACTATTCCAATCGTTCGAATCCGATGTTCCGTCCTCCAGAAGATGTATTTTTGCAGGAATTTCGTCGAAAACGGGTAATACAGCCCGAAAAAGATGTACTTTTGCAGGCTTTCAATAAAAATGGGCCGGTCAACGGCCAGCCCCTTATCCGATTCGCCCCCGAAATTTTCGCTGAAACTTTCCCGCGACCATGCTCCTTAAGCCCGCCAATCGAACGGCTTTATTTCACTTCGACGACAAAAGGAACCGTAAACACCTTGCCCCGATGCTGGAACTCTCCCCAGATTTTATAGAGGCCCGCTGCCGGGAACTCGGTCATGAACTGCGCTTCCGGACCGGTCGATTTCTCGTCGAGCGGATGAACATGAATGTACTGCTCCGCATCGGCGGACAGAATGACGACATGGCCGACGGCGCCCAAATACGGCTCCAGGTCGTTAATGCCCTGCTTCGTCTCCGCATCGCGAATGGTGAACGTCAGCGTAGCGTCCTCTTTCGGTTTCGTGCTGCTGATGGCAAGCTCGATTTGTTTGCCATTTACTTCTTTCACCAGCTCCGGATCGGCCTCTACGGCCTTATGCCCGCTGGCTTTGCCCTTCACGTTCACCCAGTCGTTAAGCGTCACGCCGGCTTCGCCCTTCGGAACGAAATCCGCAAACAGCTTGTAATTCCCGCCCTCCGGAAAAGAAGTGGCGACTGTAAATTTGCCGTCTCCGATGAAATCCGGATGGATATGATTGTAGAACGACAGATCGCGGTTGACGATGATCAGATGCAGCAGTTTCTCGTGGTTGAGGTCAAAATCGTTGACCGGGTTGCCGTTACGGTCGGTGATTTGCACGGTCAATTCGGCGTTCTCGCTGGCTTCGGCGCCGTCCCCGCCGAACGTGAACGATGCCTGGAAGCGGCCGGAGTCCGCTTGCTCGTCCGCGTCATGCGCGCCATGCTCGCCATGCGCTCCATGACCGTCTTCACCCTCATGGTTATCGGCACGCTCCCCCACATGACTGCCGGTATCCTCTCCTCCATGGCCGCCGGCATGCTTCTCATGGGCCTCTTCCGAGCCCGATTCATGTCCTGTCGGAACACTATGGCCGTTTCCATTGCCGCAGGCGGACAAGAGGACGAGGACGAGAATCGCCGGGATCCATATCATGTTTCGTTTCATTCGGTTGAAAACCTCCGTTTCAATATGAAAACAAGCGGCCTTGCTGTCGCTTAATGGCGAATGTTGACGCGCTGCAGCCGCAGCGCATTGAGGACGACGGATACCGAGCTTAACGCCATTGCCGCACCCGCCACCCAAGGCGCGAGCAGCCCGGCAGCGGCTATCGGTATGCCGAGCGTATTGTAGCCGAGCGCCCAGAACAAATTTTGCCGGATATTGCGCATCGTCTTCCTGCTCATGTAAATCGCGTCCGGAATGCTCGCCAGATCGCCGCGCATCAGCGTGACGTCGGCCGCTTCCATCGCGACGTCCGTCCCCGTGCCGATCGCCATGCCGATATCGGCCGTCGCCAGCGCCGGCGCATCGTTAATGCCGTCTCCGACCATGGCAACCTTTTTGCCTTCCGCTTGCAGCTTTCTCACTTGCTCCGCTTTCTCTTCGGGCAGCACTTCCGCACGGACGTGCTCGATGCCCACTTGCGCCGCGATCGCTCTGGCCGTCCGTTCGTTGTCGCCTGTCATCATAATGACCTGGATGCCCATTTCTTTCAGCCTGCCGACCGCCGCCTTCGATGTTTCCTTGACGGTATCCGCTACCGCCACCATACCGGCATAACGGCCGTCGATCGCGACCAGCATAGCCGTTTTTCCGGCCTCCTCCAGGCGCGACATCGCATCGTAGGCATGTGCGGCTTCCACCCCGTATGTCGCAAGCAGCCGGCGGGTGCCGACAAGCAACCTGCGGCCTTCGACCTCGGCTTTAATGCCGAAGCCCGGGATCGCTTCGAACGATTGCGCTTCCGGCAACTCGACATTGCGCTCCCGAATGCCTGCGACAATCGCTTCCGCAAGCGGATGCTCCGAGTTTTTCTCCGCCGCGCCGACAAGGCGAAGAAATTCGGTCTCGTCGCCTTCCGCCGCCACATCGGTAAGCTTCGGTTTCCCGTGCGTCACCGTTCCGGTTTTGTCCAGTACAATCGTGTCGATTTTATGGGTTAGCTCCAGATGCTCGCCGCCTTTGAACAGAATGCCGAGCTCGGCGGCGCGTCCGGATCCCGCCATAATCGATGTCGGGGTTGCCAGCCCGAGCGCGCAAGGGCATGCGATGACCAGCACCGCAATCGCGTTTTCCAGCGCGGCGGCGAAATTACCCGGCGCTGCGAAGAAGAACCATGCCAGAAACGTAACTGCCGCAATGCCGACGACGATCGGCACGAAAATGCCGGAGATCACGTCGGCCACACGCTGAATCGGCGCTTTGGAGCCTTGCGCTTCCTCCACGACTTTAATGATCTGCGCGAGTGCCGTTTCTTTGCCGACCTTCGTCGCTCGGATCCGCAGCATGCCGTTTTTGTTGATCGTTGCGCCGATTACCGTATCTCCGGGCTTCTTCTCGACGGGAAGACTTTCGCCGGTCAGCATCGATTCATCCACCGACGATTCGCCCTCCAGCACTTCGCCGTCTACCGGTACTTTATCGCCAGGGCGCACCAGCACAATATCCCCGACGATGACTTCTTCCACCGGCAACGCCAGCTCTTGCCCGCCGCGCACGACGAGCGCCGTCTTGGCCTTAAGGCCCATGAGCGATTTGATCGCTTCCGATGTCCGGCCCTTCGCGAGCGACTCGAACCATTTGCCCATCACGACCAGCGTAATCAGCACCGCGCTCGTCTCATAGTACAGCGAAGGCCCGTGATGGACGTTGCCGCCCTGCAAATACCAGTCGATCGTCAAATACAGGCTGTAGAAATAAGCCGCGGAAGTCCCGAGCGCGACCAGCACGTCCATGTTTGCGCTGCCGTTGCGCAGCGCCTTATAGGCACCGGTATAAAACGGTTGTCCGATATAAAATTGTACCGGAGTGGCCAATATAAGTTGAAACCACGGATTCATAAAAATATCCGGCGTATAGATCCATGAAGTGAACGAGAAATGCCCGACCATCGACCATAGAAGCGGAAAGGAAAGAATGGCCGAAACGAGAAACTTCCGTTTCTGGCGCCGGATTTCGTGCGCACGCCGGTCGTCTTCGGGGCGTTCTTCCCGCTTCTCGATCGCTTTATAGCCGAGCTGCGACACTTTTTGCTGCATATCGGAGATCGAAACCTCGCCCGGCAAGTATTCGACGCGAGCCGTCTCCAGCGCAAAGTTGACGGAAGCGTTCGTTACGCCGGGGAGTTTGCCAAGACCTTTCTCGATCCGATTCGCGCAGGCGGCGCACGTCATCCCTTCCAGCCTGAATTCAGCCGTTTCTTTGACCGTGCCGTAACCCAGCTTGTTGATCGCCGCTTCGAGACGGGCCGCATCCACTTTCGCCGGATCGTATGTCACGCTCGCTTGTTCCAACGCCAAGTTGACATTGGCGGATGTGACGCCGTCTATTTTGCTCAGGCCTTTCTCGATCCGGTTGGCACATGCCGCGCAAGTCATGCCGGTGATTTGCAAAGTCGCTTGCCTGTCATGGTTCCCCGCGCTTGCTTCCACTTCCGTTCACTCCTTACTTGTACAGGCGTTCATACGACGTCGTAGCCTTGTTCCTCGATTGCCGCCTTGATTTGCTCGGTCGTGATCCGGTTTTCGTCATAAGTCACCTCTACGGTGCCGTTTTCGAGATCGACTTTGCCGGACGCCCCGATATCCTTCAACGCTCCCTCGACGGAGACGACGCAGTGACGGCAGCTCATCCCGTTTACCTGAAGTTTAATATTTGTCATATTCCTCATCCTTTCTTATCGCAGCCGATTTATTCGTGGCCGGCATTATTCCCGACGACTTTTCGCCGCGCTCGACTCCCGGCGCGTGGCTCGCCGCATGGTGGCGGTCAACCATCCGTATGTCGGGTCATGCCGTATCCGTTTCTTCGTATGTAGTATACCCCTCTACCCTATATAAGTCAATTATTTTTTTACGGTACCCCTGTACCCTATAATATAAAAAGCAGCATCCGATGCTGCTTCACTGGCGCAAACCGAGTACGGCGGTTGCAGGCTATTTGATCAGTTTGTTCATCGTAATCATCAGTTCGTTCAACACGTCCATGTCGCCTTCCTGAATGCGTTCGACGACACAGCTTTTCATATGGTTTTCCAGCAGCAGCTTGCCAACGCCGTTCAGGGCCGATTGAACGGAAGCGATCTGATTCAGCACGTCGTCGCAATAGGTGTCTTTTTCGATTAACCCTTTAATGCCGCGAATCTGGCCTTCGATCCGGTTCAACCGGTTGATCAGGCTGTTCTTGACTTTATCCGAATGATGGCTCTTCCGCGCCGTTCCTTCGTGGGAGCAGCATTCCGGGTCCGAAGCCGACCGCTCATTCGCCGATTCGATTTCCACGTTGTCTGCGCTCATGCGACTCGCCTCCTTTGGTTGCCATTATAACATACCCCCATACCCTATTCAAGCAAACGAAACGACCCGCTGACCGTCGATCGGCCGACAGGCAGACGGACGTCGACAGCAACAACCGCCTGCATCCGTCTGCCCCGCCGATCCTTCCTTTCCGCTCAAGCATCTTCTCGTCTGCCCAAACGTCCTGCCATTCAATCTGCCTGCAAGTCGGCAAGCGCAGCGCACATCGCCAGCCGCTCCGGATCGACATCCTCTTTCCCATAGGCATCCAGAAACGTATCGGCATACCGATCCGTCTTCAAGTTGTAACGAAGCGTCCACAAGCCCCAATGCAAATCGTAATGCCGGTCGCCGACGCCTCCGTCCCCCACATCGATAAATCCCCGGAACGCGTAGCGCTCCATGACGATATTGGGCAGACAATAATCGCCATGGATGACCGTATCGTCGGCCAGACGCTCCCGCATCCGTTCAAGTTGAGCTGCAGCCTGACCGATCCGGCCGCTGGCGGCAGCCTTGTCCAGCATTTCGGCCATTCGGCCCGGATACGGGCAGCCCTCCGTCGGAAGCCGGTGCAACAATCGCAGATGCTCGCCGAACGCAGCCGCCAGTTTTTCGGGATGCGCAAGATGTCCCGGCGATATTCCGTTTTCCCCTGCCACGGCTTCGGTCAGGAGATAATCCCGATTCTCATCCGAGCAGTAGGCGATTACCGCCGGGCCCAGCTTGCGGCTATGCAGAAAGCGGGTCATGCCGCACTCCCGTTCCAGAGCGCCCCGACCGTTCATCTTCAGATACATGACGGTTTCCCCTTCAATCCGCAGCGTGACGGCCGCTTCGGAGAAGCTACAGTCATAGGCCCGGGCTCCCTTGACAAAGTCCCGTATACGATCCGGCAGGGAGCCGGGATCGAATCGTATCTCGTTTTGTCCCATTATTACCGGTCTCCCATTCCTATGATTTAGCGAAAATACCGGGACAAATGCTCCGCCGCCTTCACGATGCCCTGGCGTTCCGCTTCCAGCGAACCCCAATAGCGGTGATCTTCCAGCTCGATGCATATCGCCCCCTGGTAGCCGAGACGGTCGAGGCGAACGGCAATTTTGCCCCATTCGACTTCGCCGTGGCCCGGTATCGTATAGCGCCAGGAGCCTTCGGAGAAGCCGTATTTCGCTCCGAATGTAGCCGGCAATACGCCGCACTCGTACAATTCGTCATGCAGCAGCTCCGTATCTTTGCCGTGGCAATGATGGACGCGCTCTCCGAACTCCGTCAGCGCCCGCAAATAATCGATGCCGAGCCGCACCAGATGGGACGGATCGTAATTGAGGCCGAAATGGCGCGACGGGATGGCGTCGAACATCGCCCGCCACATTTCCGGCGTACAGCCGAGCGTCGGATAGTGCGGCGCAGGCCCGGGCCAGCCTTCGATCGCGATGTAGACTCCCGTCTGCTCCGCATGGCGCACGATGTCGGGGAACGTCTCTTTCCAGATCGCGAACCCTTCTTTTCGCGGTAACGTCATATCCTCCGGCACGAGACACATGAACATGACGCTCGCCCCGAGCTCCGCCATGTCCGTTATTTGCCGCTTGACCGACTCCGCCGCCTCGATCCGTCTCCGTTCGTCCCGGCTGAGCAGCGCGCCGACTTTGGCGGCGTCGACAGACCCGACGGTCAGCCCCGCCCGCTCGACCGCTTGTTTCACTTCCGGCGTCAGTTCGTGCACATCCAGTACATCCAGCCCCGCTTCCGCGGCCCAGGCCGCCGCCGCTTCGATGCCTTCCCCGCCGATACGCGGCGGAATCCGCATGCCGATTTTGCAGCGCATATGCCGAATCTCCCTTCCCATTTGAAATCTTGCCGCACGCAACGCCTCAAGCTAACGAAACCGAATTTAAACGGTTGCGTATGAGTTTATTACACATCTTTTCCAACATTTATGCAAGGAGGATTTCGGTATGAAGAAACAGATCGCGTCCGCCTTGGCGGCCACGATGCTGCTCGCCGCACTGCCGTTCACGGCGTCGGCGAACGGCGTGAAAGTAAGCGTAAAGGGAAAAGACGTTGTCTTCCCCGACGCGCAGCCTTACAAGAACGGCGGTGTCCTGATGCTGCCGCTCAGGCCGGCCTCCGGACCGCTCGGCCTGAAAATCGCGTTCGACAAAGCGTCCGGCACCGTGCGCCTCTCCGGAGACGATACGTCCGTCGTCTTCCGGCTCGGCAGCAGCACCGCGACCGTCAACGGGAAGCAGCGCTCGTTCGGACAAGCGTCCCTGGCGAAGCATAACCGGATCTATGTGCCGCTGTCCTTTTTCCGGGACGTTCTCGGCTATCCGACGTCGCTTGATGCGAACAAGCTGGAGGTATCGATCGGAAACGCCGCTTTGACGCCGGAGGAGTTGGCGGAGCGCGTGGTCGATCTGTTGGAATCCGGCCGCTATCAGGAACTGTACGGCTACTTTGACGATGAACTGAAGAAAGCGGTACCGGAATCCGAACTGGGGCCGGTATGGGAGCAAATCCACAAGCAGGCCGGCGATTATACGGGGATCGAAAACGTAAGCGCAGAGCAATCGCAAGGGAATACCCTTATCACCGCCATTCTGAACTTCGAGTTGAAAAATGTGCAGTTGACGCTGGCGGTGAACGATCGGCAACAGCTGACCGGCCTGTATGCGCAGTTTGTGACGACCGGCGATGACGCCAAGGCGCCGGCAAGCGTCGTCGAAGAAGAGACCGTCATTGGGGAAGGAACGGATTATCCGCTCGGCGCCACGCTGACGCTGCCCAAAAACGCGAAAGGACCGGTTCCCGCCGTCGTACTCGTTCACGGGTCGGGACCGCATGACCGCGATGAGACGGTAGCCGGCTACAAGACGTTCCGGGACATCGCCTGGGGGCTTGGCGAACAGGGCGTTGCCGTTTTGCGCTACGACAAGCGGACTTACGCGCATGCGAATAAGTGGACGCCCGAACAGGCGGCGAAAATTACGGTGAAAGAAGAGACGGTGGACGACGCCATTGCCGCCGCCAAGCTGCTGAAGGAAGATCCGCGGATCGATCCGACGCGCGTCTACCTGATCGGGCACAGCCTCGGCGGCATTCTCGCGCCCCGAATCGATGCCGAAGGCGGCGATTTCGCCGGATTGATCCTGCTGGCCGGCTCGCCGAGATCGCTGGCCGACATTTTGTACGATCAGAATAACGCCTTTGTCGCCGCTATGGACGACAAGGACCCGAAGAAGGAACAAACCAAGCAATGGATCGAGTCGGAATATGCGAAGGCCAAGCGGCTCCAGGACATGAGCATGCAGGAGGCGCTGACGACAACCGTATTCGGATTGCCGGCTTATTATCTGAAAGAGATGGACAGCAAGCTTCCGGCAAGCTATGCGGACCGCCTGAGCAAACCGGTTCTCGTGCTGCAAGGTGAAGACGACTTCCAGGTGTACCCGGACAAAGACTACGTCCTGTGGCGCGAACTGCTTGGCGGCAAGCCGAACGTGACGTTCAAGCTGTACCCCGGATTGAACCATTTCTTCGTCGATTACGAAGGGGAGGGCGAAAATACGCCTGATGAGTACAACGTACCGGGCAACGTTTCGCAAGAAGTCATTAACGATATTGCCGGCTGGGTGCTGAAGCAATGAAAACACAAGAATACACGGACAGCAAACCCGAAAGTATTATTTAGCATTACCAAGTAATCTTAAGTATTATTATCATTGTTATTAACCGCTTAACGGTCCTCCCCTGGAGGGCCGTTTTGGCGCCTCATGCTTATCTTGCGTATCTTTCGCCTCATTCGTTTCATGCGTCTCATGCGTATCTTGCGTCTCATGCGTCGCCTGTCGCTTCCCGCTTTCATTCGAACTCCCCAATCATTTTATGCCAAAAGTACTGCATACAAGTACCTTGTCATTTTAAGTAACTTATAATATGATGGTCCGTGTCTTTTGAAATTCGGACTGATTGTGGAGGCCGCCTTTGAATACCGAGATGCTGAAAGGGACCATCGACCTGCTCATTCTCTCAATACTTGCGGAGAAAGAAAATTACGGGTACGAAATTTCGAAGGCGATCAAGGAGCGGACGGACGGCAGCTTCGAAATCCAGGAAGCGACGCTCTACTTATCCTTGAAGCGGCTGGAGAAACAAGGGGCCGTTACATCGTATTGGGGAGACGTCAGTCACGGAGGCAGACGCAAATATTATTCGATTACGGATGATGGGACGAGGCTGCTGCATAAGTATATAGCGGATTGGAAACAGACGGTCGCTGTCATTGACCGATTTCTGTAACAATGCCGCCGCGTTCGTCTTCGGAGGGCCGCTTCGGACCGCTCCGCCGCTTGCGCTTTAGGCGGAGAGCGCGGCATTTGCCTTGGCGCAAGCTTTATGGGGCTGTTCATCGTCTATAAAGCGATGGATGCCGCCGCCTGCAAAAAGCTGCACCGGATCTGACCATACCGATCTAATCGAAAAAGGAGTTCGATCATGGAACATTGGATTACGGAAGTCATGGACAAGTTCGGGTATATGGGCATTTTTCTTCTCATCGCGATCGAAAATCTGTTTCCGCCGATCCCCTCCGAAGTCATCTTGACGTTCGGCGGCTTCATGACGACGTATACCGGCTTGACGGTCCCCGGCGTCATCCTCGCCTCGACCGTCGGCTCCCTGTTCGGAGCCGTCCTGCTGTATTTGATCGGTTCGCTGCTCGACATTCAGCGGCTCGAGAAGATCGTCAAGCGCTGGGGGCATATTTTGCGGCTGACGCCCGAGGATTTGCACAAGGCCAACGACTGGTTCGCCAAATATGGCTTGTGGACCGTCTTTTTCTGCCGGTTCATCCCCTTGATCCGCAGTCTCATTTCGATCCCGGCCGGTATGGCCAAAATGAATTTCGGCGTCTTCATCGTGCTGACGGCAGTCGGATCGTTCATCTGGAATGCCGTACTCATCTATGTCGGCTCCAGGGTCGGCGCATCGTGGGAAACGATTGTCGAATATATGGACATCTACTCGAATTTCGTCTACGCCGGAATCGCCATTGCGGCCATTGCCGTCATCGTCTGGTGGATAAGAAAAAGAATGCTCAAAAGAAAATAGGAACATGAAAAGCAAAGCCGATCTCGCCCCGAAGGCAAGCATCGGCTTTTGCCGTGTATACCGGGAAAATGCGATTTCCTGCGGAACGCCTCATTCCGGCACATGCCGGTATTTATCCAGATCGATCGACCCGTCGACATCGACTTCGACGCCTTCGCTGCGCAAATACAATACTTGCATCTCCCGGCCCTCGTCGTCCTTGATCGCGATTTCGCCTTTGGCGTTGACGACCCGATGCCAGGGCAACCGATGCGCGCGGCTCATCGCATGAAGGATGCGAACGACCTGCCGGGCTGCTCTCGGACTTCCGGCCTGCTCCGCCACTTGCCCGTAGGTCATGACGCGGCCTTCCGGAATGCGTTTGATGATTTCGATGACGCGCATCGTAAACGGCTGCAACCCGCGCTCCTCCTCTCTTAGTTTTTGGAAAACCTGGATGCCTTTAACTCCATGTATTGATATAATATTATCGTCCCCTGCGAAGCGAGCGGTCGACGGCCGACGGCCGGTCTTGCAGCCGCCCGCCTTGAAGCGGCTTTCTTACGGGAGCCAAGCAGGCAGTCGTCTGCAATTGTTCTATATTTAGCGTATCACAGCGTATTTCGCCCATCAACAGCCACCGTGCGTATCCTCGTCCGATCGGAGGTGGACATTTATGAATGAAGGAAAGCAGCTTGACATCCATGAAACGCAGGCCTTGCGGGAAATTCAAGAGGAACCGCAGTACGTCGACGAGCAGCTGCTCCCGATGCAAAGAATCGAAGGCGGGGGGCCGATCAAAAGAGTCCCTCTGCACACGATGCCGGCGCCGCTGCGCATATTCGGGTATCTATTTTTAGGCTTTATGGCGCTGATGGGCGTCATGGCGCTCGTCGTCACCTTTTTTCGCTGAACCTATACCCCACTGGAGGACATGGCATCCATGCTATCGTTCAAACCCGAAATGAACGCGGAACAGGCGGCGAACATGCTGCGGCACGCGCTGGGCGGCAGCGTCGACGGGGTCACGCCGATCGATCAGGGCGAAATCAGCCGCGTCTTCAGCTTCCGTCATGGCGGCGCCGAGTATGTCGCCCATTTCAAGGACAGCCGGGACGGCTTCGACAAGGAGCGCTACCTGTACGAAACGATCGCCTCGCCGCAAATCCCGATCCCGCGCGTGGTCCGAATCGGCGAGATGAACGGCCTTTGCTTCAAAATCGCGGAGAAAGCGCCGGGCCAAGCCGTCATCCGGTACCCGCCGGATACGATAAGGAAGATTCTGCCCGACCTGGTGCGCAAATTTGCCGCGATTCGCGAAGTTCGTCCCGCCCCCCATACGACGGGATACGGGTGGATCGCGCCCACGGGCGACGGGACGCACGACAGCTGGCCCGCCTTTCTCGCCTCGTTCTTCCTGGAAGAACAGACCGGCTTCTGGCACGGCTGGTACGCGCTGTTCGAGGAGACCTTTCTGGAGCGCGATCTGTTCGAGCGGCTGTACGCGGAGATGATGGAGAAGGCGAGCGCCTCGCCGACGGAGCGCTGTCTCGTGCATGGCGACTTTCATCTCGCCAACATGCTGTCGGACGGCCTCGTCGTTACGGGCATCGTCGACTGGGAGATGGCCATGTACGGCGATTTCGTGTTCGACCTGGCCATTCAGCATCTGTGGACACCGTATCTGAACATTCCCGGCTTGATCCGGGACGCCTGGGCCGAGGAAGGACGCGATATTCCCCGCTTCGAGGAGCGGCTCGCCTGCGCCCTGCTGTTCAAGGGGCTGGACGGGCTGCGGTTCTACGCCAAGAAGGGCGATCGCGCGTCCTATGAATCGATCAAGCGCGACCTGCTGGCGCTGGTATAGCATGTTGCGCCCGATTCGAGATGCGAGTGGCGGACAGCCGGATTATGACGTTTCAGCTTATGATACTAATGATGCAGTTAATAGAACTTGGGGAACAGGTTGCACAGAGTTTTATAAATGGGTCCCTGGTTATACTGAGGGGGAATTGGCGTTCTCGGGTACGCAAAAAGCTACTTGGCTTGCCTCTGATCCGTGGCTTCCCGATAAGATTGTCTTGCATCAAAGCACTGAATTTTCTGGTTACAATTTAACGTTAGGATTCCCCCCGACTTGGGAGAGGTATGAAAATACAATTTCTTGGCGCTCGGAACCTATATCTGGAGTATGGTATACTCAAGCTACTAGACCCAATATAGTGTAAAATGGACTGTCCTTTTCGGAAATCTTACTAATGCTGTTGTAACTGATACTGCTGATATTTACGTTACCAAGAGCGGTATCACTAGAATTTACCGACCTCAATCTGAAATAGATATTTTTGGATGAGCCAGTCTCAAAGTAACAGGCCCCGGTCTGTTACTTTCGTTTTTATGCCAATGGATATTAGGATATTAGCTCTACCGTAATGGAGGATTGGTAATGCGAAGATGTCTAACAACGTTGATTATCGTAGGATTGAGCATCATGTTAGGTTGTACAAATTCTCGCCCGTCGCCTATAACGGAGCAAGAAGTTAATAAATTTATTGCTGATCATGACATTCGAGAAGTTGCCGTCGAAATAATGGGGGAAATTACGGTCGTTCTATTCAACGAGGATAAATTTACCGGGTATTATATGCTTTATAAGGATAAAGACGGGAATCTCCAAGATCAGATCGTGTTTGGGGAGGCTGGGGAAAACGCCCCTATTGTTGTAATGGGATCAGCAACGAGATTTCCCTTCGTGACCGTTATACTAAATGATGAACAGATTTTAAAGTCAGCATCTTCAGTAGCAATAACGTTCGATGATCAAACCGTGGTTCGGAAAGAGCTTAGTAAGAACGGCGCTATTATTCCTTACGGGAATGAAGTTAAAGGGAATATGTTTTATTCTAACGTCGCGATTTACGACGCAGCGGATAATGTAATTTATTCATACCCGCAATAGCATAAAAGCCGGCGTCCAGTTCAGCCAAAACCGATCCGTGTGGACCGCGACAGCCGACATACCGGCGTCCACTCTCAAGCTGGCGCTTCTCGTTCGGACGGCAGGTCGACGTTATAGGAACGGCCGCAGAGCGTGTCTCTTGCCCGTCGATGCCGGCCGTCAGCGGCGGCCGCGTGATGGCGTTTCATGGCATTGACATCGCTAATCCCCGTTTTGGGCCGTTTCATTGCATTTTGTGCAACAGATTACTCCTAACTCACCCGCTTTCTAGCTCCCGATTGTATGTTCTGCAATCAAATATGGCCGGCAGAGTCGTAGAGGAGCATTTTATTGCAGATTGTACAATGGCGCTGAGGGACCGTACCCGTCCGGGGAATTCACAAGGAAAGGCCATCCGCCGGGGATGGCCCTCTTTGTGGATACTGCGCTCTCGCCGCGCTTTCGCTTCGCTTACGAAACCCTAGTCACCTTATTTGAACGAAATTCCCCATTTCGCAGGTGTCTGGAGTTCGCTAGCACGAACCCGGAGCCTGATATGGCCAAATTAGCGTGACCAGGATTCGTTAGGCCCCGTGTTAGGGAATAGCGGCATCATTCGCCCGGCCGAATCCGAATTCGCCAATACCGCCCCCATTCGCCCGGCTGAGCCCCGGGGTTCCCGATCCGCGGCATCGCCGCGCTCGCGCAATCGCGCTTACGCCGACCTTGCCTCCAGTCTCGCGCCCGGCACGCTTAGAATTTGAATCCACTTGCGGATCGCCGCAACCAGAATGACAACGCCCAGGATGAGCATGATGATCGACAGCACCCCGTTCAGTACGTTGTAACCGGCCGCTTCGGGATTGAGGTACACGTTTCGGATCATCCAATAGCCCGCATAGTTGACCGTGGCGAACAGGTAAGCAAGCGGAACGAGACAGGTCAGCATATAACGGCGCTTGTCGGCGATTTTCAGGATGACGGTCGCGCCGATGATGAGCCCGATGGACGCCATCAGCTGGTTGGAGACGCCGAACAGCGCCCATACCGAGCCGATATCACCCGAATACAGCAGGTAGCCCCACATCAGACAGGCGAGCGCGCTGGCGAAAATATTGCCCGGCATCCAGTCGACACGCTTCAGCGGCTTGTAAACTTCGCCGAAGAAGTCCTGGATCAGATAGCGGGCGACGCGCGTCCCCGCATCGATAGCCGTCAAGATGAAAACGGCTTCAAACATGATCACGAACTGGAAGAAATACGGCGCCAGGTTGGCGAACCACGGAATCGACGTGAAAATATGGGTCATGCCGACGGCCAGCGTCACCGCGCCGCCCGTTCTCCCTTCCAGATTGAGTCCGATTTCCTCGCTCAGCCTCGGCAGATCGACGACGCTCATGCCGAGCGTCCGGAACACTTCCGGCGAGGAGTTGATCGCAAAATAGTCAGCCGGCTGCAGCGCGATCGCCGCAATAAGCGCCATGATGCCGACGAGACATTCGACCAGCATCGCGCCGAAGCCGACGACTTTGATGTCGCTCCAGCGGTTCAGCATTTTGGGCGTCGTGCCCGATCCGACGAAGGCATGAAAGCCGGAGATGGCGCCGCAGGCGATGGTGATCGAGATGAACGGCCAGACAGGGCCTGCGATGACCGGGCCGCCCCCGTTCACGAATTCCGTCAAAGCCGGAAAGGAAATGCTCGGATTGATCATGAAGACGCCGACCACGAGCGCGATAAAGACGCCGATTTTCATAAAGCTGCTCAAATAGTCGCGCGGAGCGAGCAGCAGCCATACCGGCAGCGCCGCCGCGAAGAAAGCGTATACAGGCAAAATGATCGCCAGCGTCTTCGTATCGAACGACAGCATTTGCCCGAAAGCCGTCTCCTGAATCGCCGGGCCGATAAACACGCCGGCCATGAGCAGGATGAAGCCGATCGTCGAGGCCAGTTTCAAATTGCCCGTCTTCTTGTAGAGCAGTCCGACGCCCATCGCGATCGGAATCGTAATGCCGACGGCGAACGTCCCCCAAGGATTGCGCTCCAGCGCATGCAGCACGACCATCGAAAGACCGGCCATCGTAATCGTAATAATAAACAGCATCGCCAAACCGGTGCAAAATGCGGCGACCGGCCCAAGCTCTTCCTTGGCCACTTCGGACAGCGATTTGCCGCTCTTGCGCATCGAGGCATAAAGCACGACGGCATCGTGCACGGCGCCGCCGATGACGGCTCCGATGAGCAGCCACAACAAGCCCGGAAGATAACCGAACTGCGCGGCCAGTATCGGACCGACGAGCGGCCCCGCCGCGGCGATAGCGGCGAAATGATGGCCGAAGGCGACCCATTTGTTCGTCGGCACGTAATCTTTGCCGTCGTTCAACGTATGCGCCGGCGTAGGTTGATTGTCGTTCAGTTTCAATACTTTGGCCGCCATGAATGTCCCGTATATCCGGTATGCGATCATCAGGATACAAATCGATCCGATGACAATTGTAATCGCATTCATAACAATGTCCCGTCCTTTCGTTGACCTTGGTTGTTTATCCATCATACAAAATGAAAGCGCTATTTCGCGGTTTTCAGGATAAAAGGTCAAGGCCGGGAGCTGAAATTCAAAATGCGAGGGCCGGAACGCAGCCGGCCATCCCCTTTTACAAGCCGATCAGCTGCTTCAATTCTTTCGTGTACGTCCGGCTGACCGGCACCTTCGAGCCGTCTTTCATCATCAGGTTGTATGTCGAATGAAACCACGGCTGAATTTCCACAATGCCGTCCATATTCGCGAGATAGGCGCGGTGGACACGCACGATAGGCGTATTCCGCAGCTTCTGCTCGAAAACGACCAGCGGTTCGGCCACCGTATACTTTTGCCCGGTTTCCGTTGCGATGACCGTCTTGCCTTCTTCGGAACCGATATACAAAATCTGGCTTACCGGAACGAGCAGAATGCGATCGTCGACCATGATGGCCAGCTTGTCTGTCCGTTCCGGCGCCAGCTGCGGAGCGGCCTTGCGTGTGCTGACGGCATCCCGCGCATCCCGCAATCGGATCAGCTTCTCGACCGTCTGCCGGATCCGGTTCTCGTCGAACGGTTTCAAAATATAATCGGCCGCGTTCAGCTCGAACGCCTTCAAGGCGTGCTCGTCGTACGCCGTGGCGAACACGATATCGGGTCTTTCGTCATCGCGCACGAGCCGCGCCGCCAGCTCCAGCCCGCTGTCCTCGGCCAACTGAATGTCCAGAAAGACGGCATCCGGCTTATATTGCCCGATCTGTTCCGCAGCCTGCTCCAGACTTTCCGCTTCCCCGATCACATCGACCCGTTTGGTCCGACGCAAAATATACGCCAGTTCGTCTCTGGCCAGCGGCTCATCATCCACAATGAACGCTCTCAACATGCAGACCCCTCCCACTCTCCTGGCTGAGCGGCAGCGAAATGAAAACTTTCGTACCGGCATCCCGTTCGCTTTCGACCCGGAACACCGCCTCGCCGCCGTAAAGCTCTTCGATTCTTTTGCCAATATTGACCAGCGCCGTTCCGGTGCCTTCCTTCGATTCGACCGCCTGCTTGCCGAGCCGGCCAACCACATCGGCGGGTATGCCGTTGCCGTTGTCCTCCGTAATGAGCACCATGCGGTCGCGCTCGCGGTAAGCCCGAATCGTAATCAGTCCTTCCTTCCGGCCGGCAAAGGCGTGCCGCACGGCGTTCTCCACCAGCGGCTGCAGCGTGAACGGCGGAACCATCACCTCGCCAAGCGAAGGCTCGATGCGGAAATCGACGCTGTATTTTCCCGGAAAACGCGCTTTTTCCAGCGATATATAAGCTTCCACATGCTCCAGTTCCTTATGCAGCGGGATCAGGGTATGGCGCGCGCCCTGCAAATTGCTGCGGAAAAACACGCCGAGCTGCAGCAAGAGCTTCCTCGCCTTGTCCGGGTCGGTCCGGCACAGCGCGGATATCGTGTTGATCGCATTAAACAGAAAGTGCGGATGCACCTGCGCTTGCAGCGCCTTGATCTCCGCGTCCTGCAGCAGCTTGCTCTGCTGCTCGGCGGCGGCCAGCTCCAGCTGCGTCGAGAACAGCCTGCTCAGCCCTTCGGCCAGCTCCTGCTCCACCAGATCCATCTGGCTCGCTTCCGTAAAATAGAGCTTGAGCGTCCCCACCGTCTTCTGATGAACGCGAAGCGGCAGCACGATCGCCGACTGCAGCGCACAGTCCGGCCTGGAGCAATGGATTTCCTCCTTCGTCCTCGCCTTCAGAATGCGCCCCTGCTCCAGCACATTGCGCGTCAACCGGGTCACGATGCGCTGTTCCGGAATATGATGGTCGGAGCCCGCACCGATATGCGCCAGCACGCGTTCGCGGTCCGTAATGGCGATGGCGGCGGCGTTGGTCGCTTGCAGAATGATTTTCGCCGCCTCCCGGCAAGAATGCGCGTTCAAGCCTTGGCGGAAAAACGGCAATGTCCGGTCCGCGATGCTCAGTGCGGTCTGCGTCTGCAAGGCGCGCGTTCTTTCCTGTTCCTGAAAAATGGACTGAATGATCAGCATGAACAGCAGCGTGCCGAAGCCGTTGATCACGATCATCGGAATGGCGATCACTTCCACCAGCTGGAGCGCGGCGGAGAACGGTCTGGCGATCGCCAGAATGACGCCCATCTGAATGCATTCCATCACGATGCCGACCGCAACCGCCCGCCACGGCGTGTTTTGTCCCCGTTTGCGCAAGTAATTGCCGATAAAGCCGGTTGCGATGCCGGCCACGATGGTGGATAAGCCGCAGGCGACGGCCGTGTAGCCCCCGAGCGTCAGCCGGTGCAGACCGGCGATCAGACCGGCGCCGGTTCCGACCAGCGGGCCGCCCAGCAATCCGCCGAGCGCGACGCCCAGCACCCGCGTATTCGCGATAGCGCCGTCATCGGCGACGGCGATTTGCCATACGACCGTCAAAATTTCGCCGTCGCGAATTTCGATCCCGGTATAGTTGCTGATGATGCCGAACGTGCCGAACACGGCGATCAGCGCCATCTTTTCTTTATAGCCGTGCTCGTGGCGGATAATGTTCCGAAACGATTTCATTCTGGATACGAGAAATACGATAATTAACAAAATGCCGACCCGCTCCAGCATTAACGGCAACAGTCCGATCATCGCCTCTTCCTCCCCGGCAAAGTCTGCAGTATGTCTTTCTATTATAGAAGATCGCAGCCCGGTTTGGCTTGGAAGTTGTTAGCGCAAGCAAAATAACGCCCGGCCAGCATATTTTATTCCGCAAGAAATCGGTCTCCAGCCCGATTTTTCATTCTTCCCGCGGCAGGAAGACAACTTGGGAATGCCGTGGTATGCTGGAATCAATATCCGATGGAAACGGGAGTGAATGTGTTGAATTTGAACCGGAGTGCCTTTCTCGGCCCGATTCTGATCCTGCTGGGCGCGTTTATGTTTATGAGAGGCGATATCGAATTGAACACCGGGACGATATTCGCCTATTTCTGGCCCACCTTGTTCGTCATCCCGGTAGGCGTATTTTTTCATTGGCTGTACTTCTCCGTCCTGCACCGTCAGGCCGTCGGCGTGCTGGTGCCGGGAGGCATCGTCTTTACGGTCGGCATCATATGCCAGATTGCCATGCTGTTCGACAGCTGGGACGTCATGTGGCCCGGATTTATATTCGCGGTCGCGGTCGGTCTGTTCGAGCTGTATTGGTTCGGCGGCCGCAATAAATATTTGCTCATCCCGATCAATATTTTAACTGTTCTGTCGATCCTGTTCTTCGCCATCTTCTCCCTCGGCTCCATTCTGGGCAGCTTGTCGGGCGGACAGCCGATCATCGCCGCGGCGCTCATTATCGCCGGCGGGCTGCTGATGCTGATGCGCAACCGGCAATCGGTCTGATCGTCCCTACGAAAAAATCGCGAAAGCAAGCGCCGCGAACGAGAGGCCGCACATCATGTGCAGCCTCTTCTTTTTTTGCCATCCCCGTCCGTCATATTTTGTTCATATTCGGCTGTTAAACTAAGGCCAAACGAGCCTGGAGAGATGCGAATATGCCGTTTCCATCCGAATTTGAAGCGGCCGTCGGTCCTTATCTGTCAGAACTGCGCGCCTACTGCCGCCAACTTGCATCACGCTCGCCCGCATATGGGACCGCTTCTACAAGTCGGACGAGGCGAGATCGAAGCGCAACGGGACCGGCATCGGTCTGTCTATCGTCAAGACGATTCTCGACATGCACGGCTCGAAGATCGAAGCGGAGAGCGAAAAAGGCAAAGGCTCGACGTTTTCGTTTACGCTGCCGCTCGCAGAACGACAGGGACCGTCCCGGCAGCATCCGGCTTGATCCGGCCTCATGAATCCCGCCAAGCGGAGAACGCCTTTTCGCAGGAGTCCTCCGCTTGTCCGTCCCGCCTTTCCACATAAGACGCCCGTCTGCGGTCACTTTACGACTCTGCCCTTGTACTTGCCCAGATTTGTAATTTGCACCTCTACCTGAATATTTCTCAAAGAATCCGGCTTTAAAATAAAATCCTGTTTTTCAGAGAGACGGCGAAACGTATGGGGATATTTGCGGTATAACGCTTCCTGCAGGTTGAACGGGTCGCACTTGGCCGCCGCGGCTTTTCGATACGTCGTCTCGATTTCGCTCTGTATTACGCCGGCTGTCTCGCTCTTCAACCTGGGAAGCGGGACATCCCCCAGTAATTCAATCACATAGCCGTCTGCGCGAACGCGAAGATCGTAGTAAACCTCCTCGCCTTTGACAATCGGTGCAATCGATAGCTTCGGTCGGGAAAACATCAGCACGGCATCCGTGGAGTCTCCCCCGGGAATACGAACCGGGATCTCCTGCAAGTCTTTCATCGCCCATCTCATCCCTCTCAGATCTTCCTCGGACATCCAAGCACGCATCTTGTTATTCTGGAAGAAATAGGCGCCGGAAATTTTAAACATCGGCCTGCTCTTCTTGTCTTCAGACCAATCGCCGGGCTCGATATCGATGGACGGTATAAATCCCGGCGCACCAGGCTCGTTCAAATTCGCAATAATGCGATTGCCGGTTGAAGGGAGAATGAACGACCTGGGCGAGTTCGTCTGGGTCGCCGTGAACATGATCGAATCCAGCGGCGGCAAATTCAGCAGCGATTTCTGAATCAGGATGTCGGTAAGCTTCCGCTTCGTACCGTAAACGAGAACGTTATATCGCACTTCCCGGTAGCGGTTTATTGCGGCATACACTTCGGCCAAATCTTGCCTGAGCGTTCTTTCCGACAACACGACGGCATGAACATGACCCCAAAACAAACGCATCTGCGAAGTCGTGCTCGTATTCGCCAGCGCCATGGTCAGCGTGTCTCCTTCTCCTCTGCCGACCCAAACCGGGACCGCTTTCCCGATTTCCAGCTGTTCTGTGCGGGCCAGGCTCGTAAAGTTGTGGATCTGCGCATAGGATACCCACCGGTCGTTCACGTAGTCGACTCCGAGCGTCGTCACATAGGCCATATTTTGAATATCCGGCATATTCGTGCAGCCGCTGAGCAGGCCGAGCATAAGCAAGGAAGCTATCAGTTGCCGGACCGCTTTCATTTCCTCCCCTCCTCCATCTGGTCGCTGTCAAGCGTATGCAGGAGCCCGGGTCTTTTTTTGATCATGAACCATGGCACCCGCAAAAAAGATACCACCAAATCCTTGACCACAATGGGTGACAACGGAATCAGATAACCGACGCCGAAAGACCTTAGGCTGCTCATGTAAGCCAGAAGCAGAACCATGCCCAAAATAACCCCGTACATCCCGAGAAGAGCCGACAGGATAAAGAAAAACAGACGCAAAATGCTGACCTGGGTGCTGAGCGACTGATTGACCAGGGTAACGCCCGAAACCGCCGTAATCGCGCCGACAACAACAACCGAAGGCGATACGAGACCTGCACGAATGGCGGCATCGCCGATGATCAGACCGCCGATAGACGTTAACGTCTGACCGATCGCGTTCGGCAGCCGGATCCCCGCTTCCCGAAAGATCTCGAGCAACATCAGCAACAGGAACATCTCCATAGGAGCGGAAAGCGGCACCCCGATGCGCGTGACCGAGACGGTCGCCAAAATCCGGAACGGAACCTGGTCCTGATGAAAAGCCATGAGCGCCACCCAAATCGCCGGCAGAAAGATGGACAGAAACAAGCCGATAATTCGGATGACCCGCGCAAACGAGACATAGGTGTAATTGAAATGCGTGTCTTCCGGCGACTTCAAAATTAATGATAAGGTGGCCGGCGCGATCAGCACCATCGGCAGGCCGTCGACGATGAGCACAAATCGGCCGGCAAGCAGACTGGAGACGGCATAATCGGGCCTTCCGGTAAAGTCCATCAGCGGGAGGATGTTGAACTTCGGTTTGGTCAAAGCCGCCTCCAGCTGATAAATGCTGAAAAGGCCGTCGACATCGAGTTGCCCCAGCCGGCTGCGCACCTCCTTCAGCACAGCGGGATCGAGGATGTCATGGAAATACATCAGCCCGACCTTGGTTTTCGTTCTTCGTCCGATCGTCGTAATCTCAATATGCAGAGACGGGTCCCGAAGCCGCTTACGGATTAAGGCAATATTGACGGTAATGTCCTCGACGAAGCCGTCCTTCGGACCTTTAACCGATATTTCCGTATTCGATTCCTTCGGCTGACGCATCGGCCGGTCCGATATATCAATGGAGCACAGTACGTTCTTTTTCACGAACAGGAGAAGCAAATCCCCCTGAAACACAGCTTCGGCCAGCTGATCCGACGAAGCGCCGTCGAACGGCTTCAAAGGCAGCGAACACGATAATTTGACGAGCGGATCATCGAACGAGCCTTGCAGCCTGTGCAGCTTCTTCAATTCCGGGAAGACGGTCTTGCCGATTTCCTGACTGTTGCACAGCCCTTCGGCATACACAATGACAACTTCCAGAATCTCCTGCTCGCCGAACCGGCAAGTCTGGATCACCACGTCGGCCGAGCCGGCAAACAGATCCCGCAGCTTCTGTTCCGTCCATCGTTCCTTCTCCGTCTGGGCGTTCATGTTCATGTGGCTTCCTCCTGAGCTGGTCTTGAGAACAGTGCGACGATCATCCAAAGAAAGGACAAGGTCAAGATGACAATCAGGGAAACCGGCATATAGTAGCGGTACAACCACAAATAAAAGGAGTATTCGTTAATTGGAATTAAAGACAACAGAACGTAGCTCGCGGTGACCGCAATGATGATCCATTCGCGAATGCGGTCTTTACGGATCGACAGCGTCTCGACAAACAAATAGACAGACAGGCTGATCCGAACGCAAGCTCCGGACAACCACTGGAAAATCGACAGAAAATCGAGATGCTCGACGTATAGTCCGATCCGCACCAGCCGCCATTGCTCATAAGGGGACGTCATCTGGCTGGCGGCTTCTTCGGGACCGAATTCCGTTATGGCCCCTATAATCGGCCCCAGTGTAATGATGACCGTAGCAATGCCGTACAGGAGCAGATGCCAGACACGAACTCTCGTTTTGATCCGATGCTGCATCATGATCAGCACCACTAGCTCGACGAATCCGGCGCCCGCATAGACCATGCCGGCCAAGACCGGTCCCGAGCCGTGCTCGAGGATCGGACGCAGCAAGGCATAATCTTTCATCGGGGCGTTGAAGCTGCTGACGAAGATGCCGAGCACCACAACGAGCGGAAGCAACACGCCGGAAAGTATGGTGATGACGTTAAGGCCCCAAAGCGTAATAAAACAGCAGAACAGCACCAATGCGATTACCAGAAGCAGCTTGGGAGTTGTCGGCAAATAATTGGTAATATGCCAGGATGTCGTATGAACAACCGTCATGCCGCCGACCAGATACATTTGCACGCATACCGGAAGGATTAGAAGCCAGGCTCCGACAGGAGATATCCGGCGGGCGAGCCACGTTTTGAATTCCTGTTGTCCCGATCTGCGCATGATGAAAGCAAGCAGCATCATCCATACGAGTAACACGATACCGGTCACCAGAACCGTTATCCATGAGTCCCTTCCCGAGGCATCGAGAATCATCGGGTTGACAATGACATGACAGGCCAGGCCGTTCATCAGCATGAGCATCATAAAAACCTGCGCAAAGCTCAGTTTGTTGTCCGGGTTCACTTTCCGATCACATCCAAAGTTGGGATCAATTTTTGATTGCTGGTCTATTTTAACCTCCCTGCATTTTTTCATTCCGATCGGGAATTACAAGCAAAAAAGCATGCCCTCTCTTTACGGGATGAGGACATGCTTTCCCTTGCGTTGCTTTCATATGGTTCCGTTACTTAATCGAATCGAAGCTCGCCATCGTAGGAGGTGATGATTTTGTACAGGTCCGGCCGTCGGTCGCGAAAAATGCCCCACTCGATGCGCTGCGTCTCCAGAAGGTCCAGATCGAATTCGGCGGTCAGCACCGTCTCTTCCGTCCGTCCCGCTTCCGCCACCAAGTTGCCCTGAGGTCCGGCGATAAAGGAAGAGCCGTAGAACGTAATACTCGAATCGTCGTCCTCCTCCACCCCGACACGGTTGGAGGCAATGACCGGCACGAGGTTCGCCGCCGCATGGCCGAGCATGCACGTCTGCCAATGATCCTTGGAGTCGATCGAGCTGTCGTGCGGCTCCGAGCCGATTGCCGTCGGATAGAACAGCAGCTCGGCTCCCATCAGCGCCATGCAGCGCGCCGCCTCGGGATACCACTGATCCCAGCAGACGCCGACCCCAATCTTGGCGTAGCGCGTCTTCCACACGCGGAATCCGGTATCGCCCGGGTTGAAATAAAACTTTTCCTCATAGCCGGGGCCGTCCGGAATATGGCTCTTCCGGTACTTGCCGAGCACCTCGCCGTTTGCGTCGATGACCGCTAGCGAATTGTAGCGGGCGTTGTTCTTCTTCTCGTAGAAGCTGATCGGCAGCACGACCTCCAGCTCCTTCGCGATCTTTCGAAAATGCCGGACTGCCGCATTCTCCTCCAGTTCGGTCGCATAGCTGTAGTATTCGGACTTCTCCTTCTGGCAGAAGTACGGCGTTTCAAACAGCTCCTGCAGCAGTATAATTTGCGCGCCCTGCCTTGCCGCCTCCCTGACCAGCGACTCTGCTTTGGCGATGTTTTCTTCCTTGTTGTGCGAGCAGCTCATCTGTGTCGCTGCCACCTTCACCTTTCTCATAGCCGCTCCTCCTTGCGAATGCTTGATCTTGACGTGTTTACGCGCGTCCGGCGGGCATCTGCTGGGTCGTGCAGTGGACATTGCCGCCCTCGCGGATAATGGCCATGCCGTTCACCGTGCGGATTCGGCGATCCGGGAACGTCTCGCTCAGCACTTGCTGCGCCATCCGGTCCGTCTCCTCCGCCGCGCCTCCGAACACCGGCAAAATAATGCCGCCGTTAACGAAGTAGAAGTTCAGATAGCTGAGCGTCAGCCGCGCGCCGTCATAAAACGCCTTCGGCGGCTGCTGAATCGGGATAACCTCGAGCCTGCGCCCTTTCGCGTCGACCGCCTCCTGCAAAATTTTCAGGTTTTCCTGCGTGATCGCGTAATTCTCGTCGTCCGGATCGTCGCATACTTGCAGGATGACTTTGCCCGGCGCCGCGAAGCAGGCGACGTTGTCGACATGGCCGTCCGTCTCATCGCCGCTAAGCCCGCGCTTCAGCCAGATGATCCGTTCCGCATTGACGAAGTTTCGCAAATGCGCTTCGATCTGCTCGCGGCTCAGCTGCGGATTCCGGTTCGGATTCAGCAGACACTCTTCCGTCGTCAGCAGCGTGCCTTCGCCGTCCGTATGAATCGAGCCGCCTTCCATGACAAGCGGCGCATCGAATTGCCGGACGCCGACATGCCGCAATATTTGCGGGGCCACCGCGTCGTCCAGATCCCACGGCGAATATTTGCCGCCCCATGCGTTGAAGCGCCAGTTGACGCCCGCCAGGCCGCCCTCGTCATTCACGACGAAGGTCGGTCCGTTGTCCCGCAGCCAGGCATCGTTATGCTCGATAGGCAAGCATTCGATCCGGTTATCGGCGAGCAATCGGCTGACCTTCTCCAGATCGTCCGGATTGACCACCACCGTGACCGGTTCGAACTCGGCGATCGCCGCAATAATCTCCGCATAACCTTGACACACCTGCTCGTACTGCTCCGGATAACACATCGAATCGCGCACCGGCCAGGATATAAACGTGCGGATATGCGGCGCCCATTCCGCCGGCATTCTATAATTCAAATCTCTGGGATACATCGCGTCCTCCACATCAATTCCGTCAATTAGCCCCGTTACTCCCGAAGGCCATCCTAATCATATAATAAAACGACGCCCGTCACAATCCGTCTGGCGGTGCTTGTCAGACAAATTACTTACTAAATTTGAGAAACCGTAAATAATTAAGTAAAATAGAGAGTAATAAAGGAGGCGAGTCACAATGGCCGATCATAAAAAGACGATGGAAATTGGAATCAGCACTTTTTTGGAGACAACACCGGATCCGGCGACAGGGAAAGTCATCAGCCATGCCGAACGGCTGCGCCAAGCGGTTGAGGAGATCGTACTGGCCGATCAGGTCGGTCTCGATGTCTATGGAGTCGGAGAGCATCATCGAGCCGATTACGCTAGCTCCGCACCTGCTGTCGTGCTGGCGGCAGCGGCTGCCATGACGAAGCGGATCAGGCTTACAAGCGCCGTCACCGTGCTGTCTTCAGACGATCCGGTACGCGTATTTCAAGACTTCTCCACCCTTGACGGCATCTCGAACGGCCGGGCCGAAATTATGGCGGGCCGGGGTTCGTTCATCGAATCGTTCCCGCTGTTCGGATACAGCCTGGACGATTATGACGAATTGTTCGAAGAAAAGCTGGAACTGCTGCTTGCGATCAGATCCTCGGAGAAGGTAACGTGGAGCGGCAGCCGCCACCGTCCCGCCATAAATAATCTCGGTGTCTATCCCAGACCCGTCCAGAACCCGCTGCCGGTATGGATCGCAAGCGGCGGGAATCCGGAATCGGCGGTCCGGGCCGGAACGCTGGGGCTGCCGATCGTATTCGCCATCATTGGCGGCATGCCGGAGCGATTCGCTCCGTTAGTCGCTCTCTATAAGGAGGCGGCTGCGCGGGCCGGACATGACCCCGACAAGCTTCCGATCGCGACCCATTCGCACGGATTTGTCGGCGAAACGACCGAGCAGGCTGCCGATCTATTCTTCCCGTCCACGCAAGCCCAGATGAACGTCATCGGGCGGGAGCGGGGGTGGCCGCCTTATACCCGGGCCACTTACGATGCCGCACGCAGCCTTCGGGGCGCCCTCTATGTCGGCGATCCCGAATATGTCGCGGAAAAGATTATTCTGCTGCGCAAAAACCTGGGCGTTACCCGTTTCTTCCTGCATGTGAACGTCGGCACGCTGCCGCACCGCGAAGTGATGCGCGCCATTGAGCTGCTCGGCACCAAAGTCGCCCCGATCGTGCACAAAGAGCTTGCCCGAATCGAGACAAAGGAATAAGCCAAATGTTCAAGGGCACCTGCGAATCAGGTGCCCTTGAACTTTACTTGGCCGATCGTAACCTTGTTATTCGTGAATTTGAACGAGCAGATCGCCCAATGTCTTCATCGCTTCTTCTTCTTGCTCGCCGTCGATTTCCAGCGTTACTTCGTCCTGGGCCGCGATGCCGAGGGTGAGCATGCTGAGCGAGCTTTTGCCGTTCACCTTTTTCCCTTTATTTATGACGTTTACTTTGCAGGGATACTGGTTGGCCGCCTGCACGAAAGTTTTGATCGGGCGGACGTGAAAACCGGCCGGATTCATAATCTTGAATGTTTTCGTGATCATGATGTGTTATTCTCCTCTCCGATGGTCCTGCACGAAGGATTGAACTTCCTGCTGCCCGCGCATGGCAAGCGATTGTCCGGACAAGGTCTCCCATTCGTTCCGGGACAGCTGTCCGACCAGCTCCCGGGCAGGAAGGATCGAACCGGCGCTCATGCTGAGCTCGTGGACGCCAAGGCCAAGCAACAGCGGAATCGCCGTCAGGTCGCCTGCCATCTCGCCGCATACGCCTACCCATTTTCCTTCTTGCCTTGCCGCTTCGACTACGCTGCGGATCAGCCGCAGGATAGACGGATGGCAGGGCTGATACAGATAGGACACCGTCTCGTTCATCCGGTCGGCGGCCATCGTATATTGAATCAGATCGTTCGTCCCGATACTGAAAAAGTCGACTTCCTTCGCAAAGATGTCGGCCGAAATGGCTGCCGACGGCACTTCGATCATCATGCCCACTTCGATGGAGTCGGACACCTCCACGCCGGAGGCCGTCAGCTGCCGTTTCTCCTCCTCCAGTATACGTTTCGCTTCCAGCAGCTCGTCCAATACGGCAATCATCGGGAACATGATTTTCAAATTGCCGTAGCGGCTTGCCCGCAGCAGCGCACGAAGCTGGGTGCGAAAGACATCCTGCCGTTCCAGGCACAGGCGGAGCGCCCTTTGGCCGAGGAACGGATTGCTTTCCTTAGGCAGGTCCAGGTAAGGAAGCTCCTTGTCCCCGCCGATGTCCAGCGTCCGGATCACGACCGGCTTGCCGGCCATTTTCTCCAGTACGTATTTGTAGCTGTTGAACTGCTCTTCCTCCGTCGGCAGCTCGCTGCGGCCCATGTAGAGGAATTCCGTGCGGAACAAGCCGATCCCTTCGGCGCCGTTGTCCAGCGCTTTCTGCACATCTTCCAACTGGCCGATATTCGCGGCAATCTCGATGCGTTGGCCGTCCGCGGTGATCGTCGGCCGGCTCGCCCACTGGGCCAGCTCCGCCTTGCGCCGGTCGTACTTGGCTTTCTTCTCCTTGAACAAGGCAAGCTCTTCCGGGCTCGGGTCGACTATGAGAATGCCTTCGGAAGCGTCCATCACCACAAGGGCGCCCGCTTCAATGTTCCGCAGATCGGGCCCGACACCCACAATCGCGGGAATATCCAGCGAGCGGGCCATAATCGCCGAATGCGACGTGCGGCTGCCGATCTCGGTTACAAACCCGCGCACCGCCTCCAGATTCAGCTGAGCGGTATCGGAAGGCGTCAAATCCTCGGCAATGATAATGCATTCATCCGTCAATTGGGACAGGTCGCCGCCCTCGATGCCGCGCAAACGGTTCATTACCCGTCCGCATATATCCCGTATGTCCGCCGCCCGTTCCCGAAGCAATTCGTCTTCCATCTGGCTCAGCGTCTCAATGAAAGATTGGGACACCTCGTAGAGCGCATATTCGGCGTTTACCGCTTCCTCCCTGATCTTGTCCTCAATGACGTCGATCAGATCCGGGTCCTCCAGAATAAGCAGATGCCCTTCGAAAATTTCCGCTTTCTCGGATCCGAGCTTCTCTTCTGCCGCCGCCCGGATTCGCTCGATCTCTTCCCGCGCTTCCCGGACCGCATTCCGGAAACGCTGCAATTCGAGTTCGGGCTCTTCCACCGCGCTTCTCTCCGGGATATACGTTTCCGTGCTTAAAACGATCGCTTTGGCAATGGCAAGCCCCGGCGACGCTCCAATTCCTTTCAACTGCTGTGTCAACGTCCACACCCTCCTTGGCGGTTATTTCTGATGCTTGAGCGACTCATAGGCTGCGACGATCCTGCCGTGAAGGGGATGGCTTTCCGGTATTTCCGTATATTGGGCAAGGGTCTTGTGAATCCCCTGTTCCTTCAACGTCTCTTGCAATTGGACCGCTTCCGGGTCTTCCCGGTAATCGAACCGTAAAGCCGCCGCGATCGCCTTCGTCAAATGCGGCACTTCCATCCCGAGCGAGTATGCCGTCATCGCCGGGCGAACAAGCCTGTCGTTCGGCGAAAGCTTGCGGATCGGCGAGCGGCCGACGCGGACGACTTCGTCGGTCAGGTAAGGATTGCGGAATCGTTCCACGATTTTGTCGATATACCGGCGATGCTCCGCTTCGTCAAAACCGTATTGCTTGACCAGGACGGCTCCGGTCTCGCTCAACACGCCGCGAATCTCGGCCACGATATCCGGATCGCGCATCGTTTCCTGAATGGTGGAATAACCCTTCAGGTAACCGTGGTAGGCGGCGCAGCAATGACCCGTATTGACCGTGAACAGCTTGCGCTCGATATAAGGCCCAAGCTTGTCGACGTAATGGACGCCTTCAATGACAGGGTATCCTTCGGGCAGGACCGAACGGTCGACCACCCATTCGAAAAAAGGTTCTACCGTCACATGAAGCTTGTCCTCGCTTTGCTGGAGCGGTACGATCCGATCCACCGCCGCATCCGGAAAAGCGACACGTTCAGCGGCCCGCTCTTTGACTTCCGGGGCAAGATGCCCGTACACATGTTCCTTGAGCTGCGTGCTTCCGCCGATCGCATTCTCGCAGGCGATAACCATAAGCGGCCCGGCCGCTCCTTTCAGTCGAAGCTCGATGCCCCTAGCGATGGTCTCCGCGATATAGGGCAAGACGTTAACGCCGACAGCCGTCGTCACCAGATCCGCTTCGGCGATGGCCCGTGCCACCCGGTCGCTCTCTTTGCCGTTAATGGCCGAAACGTTCCGCACCACCGTTGTGTCGGCTTGTTCGTTCGCCAGCGTAACTTTGTATTCTCCTCGCTGATTCAACAGGTTCACACGCTCTTCATCGACGTCGACAAATTGCACATGGAATCCCGAACGGGACAGCAGCAGCCCGATAAAACCCAGGCCGATATTGCCGGCGCCGAAATGAACGGCCTTCATGCGCTCATCCCTTCTTCGAAGATCGCGATCACTTCTTCTTCCGAAGCGGATTGCAAAATGCGCTTCATGTCGTCTTCCTCGGATACGATAGCGGCAACCCCGGAGAGGATCTCCAGATGCTCGTCACCCACCGCTGCGAGCCCGATGACCAGATATGCCGTTTCGCCGCCGAATTCGACGCCGTCCGGAACGACCAGCACGGACATGCCCGTCGAGCGGATCAGTTCTTTGGCATCGTTCGTCCCGTGAGGCATCGCAAGCCCCCCGCCGACGTAAGTAGAAGACACGTTTTCCCGCTCGATCATTTTGTCGATGTAAGCCGCAGGCACATGTCCCGCGTCGACGAGCAGTTGGCCGGCAAGCCGGATCGCTTCAACTTTATCTTGAACCTTTACATTCAGCTTCACTTTTTCTTTGGACAAAATACTCATGTCTATTCTCTCCATTCCCATTTCGTTCTCAAGAACGTTTCCAGCTCCAGCGAAAGGAAGGATTTGATCTTGTCCGCCTCCTCTTCCTCCAGCAGCCGGATCGTCTCGGGCAGCAGCAACATGGCGCTGACTTCGCTCAACACCTCCAGGATTGGACGGCTTAACGACTGAGGCGCGAGCATCAGCAAAATTTGGCGGACTTCGGACGTTCCGTCGGGACCCAGCATAAGAGGAGCGCTCAAGCGGAACAGGGACACGACCGGCTTGCGCACCCACTCGCTTCGGGTGTGGAATAAAGCCAGCTTCGAATCCGGGATGACCTGGCTGCCGTATTTCTCCCGCTGGATGAGCCGCTCCACGATCGTCTCTTCCTGCTGCAGCAATCCTTTCGGCAGCCTGGCCAGAATGGCTGTCAATACGGCTTGCAAATGATCGTTTCCGCCCGCAAGATCGAGCGAATATACCGCAAACGAATCCAGCACTTGCACGATTGCCGAAGTGTAGGTGTTGATCAGCTTCAGCCGCTCCCACGGCCCATGATCGTCCGACGGCTTAACGGCGGATGGCGACGGTTTGTTCGCGGCAATCGTGCGGATATAGGCGAGCAGCTTCTCCTTCTCTTCGCGGGTCAGCAACGGACTGATCTTGATGTAGCGATCCGGCTCCACCGGAAGATCGACCGTCGAGATGATCAGGTCATACCGATCTTGCGGAATCCGCGCGGCTTCATACCACGAGTAATGTCCGACCAGCTCGATCTGCGGAATTTCCTTATGGATACGGACCGCAAGCAGCTTCGAGGAGCCGATGCCGCTCGTGCAGACCAGCAAAGCCCGCACGTTTCGCGGAAACAGCTGCCACCGTTCTACGGACGCTCCGAAATGCATGACGAGATAACCGATTTCCTCATCCGGCACGACGAGATCCCGCCATATTTCATCCGCGGCTTCTCTGACCGCTGCAAACAAAGGCTCGTAATCCTTTTTGATCTGCGCAAGCAACGGATTGCGGATGGCCTTGCCTTCGCGCAGCCGTTCCAAAGCGGGGCCCAGGTGACGGATGAGTCCGTCCAGCAGAGAGCGGTCCTGATCGAACGGAATGTCCATCCGGCGCCCTACCGCCCGGATCAGATCGACGGCCGTCTCCGCCAGCTCCAATCCGTACTTTTCGAGCAGTATCGCGGAATCATCGGCGGCATATTCCTCCACGTCGTCGAGCAGCTTCTGTACGTATTCCTTCTCCGCTTCCGGCCACTCCAGTTCGAAGGCTTCCATAAAGCGTTCGAGCCTGGGATGAGGTTGCCGTTCCCCCGCGCTTGCAACCATCCGGTCGGAGGGCTTGATCCAGTGATTTTGCTGCATGCGCGTGACCGCGACGGAAAGCCGGATAAGCAAACGCGTGTATGCCTCCTCCGGCAGCCGGTTCGGCCACCCCTCCTTCCATTTCCACAGCAGCTTCTCGATGGCAAAAAAATTGTTTTTGCCGACCATGCGAAGCAATTGCCGGGTAACGGGCCACGGGGACGATTGCTCGGAAGAAGTTCCGAACAGATCGGATTCGTCCAAATATTCCTGCGCCAACCTTCCGATCAAGTGGCGTTTGGCGGACTCGTCGCCGGTTATTTCCACTCCGTACCCTCTTCTTCTGACCAATTCCAGACCGTGCTTGCGCAATTCCGGCTCGATTTCATCCAGATCGCGGCTGATCGTCGGAATCGCCGCATTAAGCTGGTGGGCCAGCGCGAAGAGTTTGACGGGCTCGGCTTCCTCGAGCAGCCGGCATATGATGAGCACTTTGCGTTCCTCGGAAGAATAGGTTGCGGTTTCGGAACGGCTGAGCTTCTTTTTAAACCGGGCCACGTCCTCGTCATTTCCTTGAATCGATATGCCGATGCCGGATTTTTTAACCAGCGACAATTGATGCTCCGAGAGGAGAAGCTCGAGCGCCAGCATCTCGCGATGAACGGTCCTTGTGCTGATCTGGACCTCTTCCGCGATCTCGCCGGCTGTAACTTCCCCTTGCCGGTTCAGCAGCACTTCCAATATGCGACGCTGTCGATTGGAGACGATCATGGCCGGCATCCTTTCTCCGAGAAACGGACGTAGCGACGACGGTCGATTCGTCGGCGCTGCGTCCTCGGCTCGGCTTATGATTTGCTCAAACGTTGCACAAGCTCATCGTATTCCGCGCTTTTCAGAAAATCGTCGATCGAGATGTGTTCGGCATTCGGCGCTTTCAATTTGGCCCGATCGGTCAAGGAGTTATGGGTGATAACGATATCGGCATCCGCAGGAATATCGTTGATGGCCGTATTCGTAACGGTCACCTTAATATTGGCTTTGTTCATTTTTCTGCGGAGAATGGACGCTCCCATAGCGCTGGAGCCCATACCGGCATCGCAAGCGAAAACGATTTTGTTCACTTCTTCAGCGGATTTGACCGTATTGGCCGCCGGTGCTGCGTCTTCGCCTTTGGACTTCGCTTTCATCTCTTTCATCTTGGCGGTTGCGGACTCCAGATCGTCTTCCTGCCCGCTTCGGCTTGTCTTGAGCAAGACGGAGGCGATCAGGAAAGAGACGAGCGCTGCAGCGAATACCCCGGAGAGCACCGGAATCAGACCGCCTTTCGGCGTCATCGCCAGGTAGGCAAAAATACTTCCCGGAGAAGGAGTCGCGACAAGTCCTGCGCCCAAGAGCGAGAACGTAAAGGTCCCTGCAATGCCGCCGCCGATCGCGGCCAGAATGAGAACCGGCTTCATGAGAATATACGGGAAGTAAATTTCATGAATACCGCCCAGGAAATGGATGATAATGGCACCGGGAGACGATTGTTTGGCCATACCGCGGCCAAAGAGCCAGTACGCGAGCAAGATGCCAAGTCCCGGACCCGGGTTGGATTCCAGCATGAAGATCAGCGACTGACCGGTCTTCGCAGCCTGATCCAGCGCGATCGGACCCAATACCCCGTGGTTGATGGCGTTGTTCAGGAACAGAACTTTGCCGGGTTCGATCAAAATGTTGGCCAGCGGAATCAGATTGTTGTTGATCAGAAATTCCACGCCGTCGGCCAGCGCCCTGCTTACCGTCTGGACCACCGGTCCGACGCCTTTAAACGACGCAAGCGCCAACAGAAAACCGATGATGCCGGATGAAAAGTTGTTGACGAGCATTTCAAATCCGGCGCGCACTTTGCCGTCAATCGCCTGGTCGAATTTCTTTAAAATCCATGCAGACAACGGACCCATAATCATGGCCCCGAGCAACATCGGAATTTCGGCTCCGACAATTGCCCCCATTGTGGCGACTGCCCCAATGACGCCGCCCCGCGTTCCGTGGATCATATGACCACCGGTATAACCGATCAGGAGCGGCAAAAGATAAGTCATCATAGGACCGACGAGAGAAGCCAAACTTTCGTTAGGAATCCACCCCGTCGGAATGAACATGGCCGTAATAAAACCCCATGCAATAAAAGCCCCGATATTCGGCATCACCATGCCGCTGAGAAACCTGCCAAAACGCTGAACTGCGACCCGGGCTTTGCTTTCGGAAGTAGTATGCTGGTTGCGCAGCTGACTCATGCATGAACCTCCCTCAATTTCAACTCCAGGGTCTATCATAAACAGGAAGCGCTTACAATATCAATTAAAGAAAAAGCAGCTTTCGTCATGAAAGCTGTTGACAAGATTTTAGATCCGGCGCCGGCAGCCCATAATCGGCGCTCCGAAAATCGTTGAAACCGGCTTGGTTCAAGCTTCGCACCCATGCTGGAACTTCCTGGTCGACCCGCCCCGGCCAGCGGATAATGCCAAAAATTACTTAAACATTCTTCATATTTTCATTCGCATTTTTTCAAAAAAAGACCTTTTCACAGCAGGATCAAGATTTACTCTATCACTTCTTCCGCGATTATTTGTTCAATTTGGGCTCTGGCTTTGGGTAAATCCATGAAAGCAATATTCCAAATAATGGACTTATCTATCTCAAAGTACTCATGAATCATGATATTACGAAGTCCTTTCATTTGCTTCCACGGCACCTCGGGAACCCGTTCGCGAAGTTCGTCCGACACTTTGCCCGCAGCTTCTCCAATGATCTCAAGATTTCGAACAACGGCGTCCACTAACATTTGATGGTTGACAAACGTATCGTAGCTTTCGCCTTGAATGTAATTTGCTATCCGATTCATGGAATCCAGCATATCCTGCAAATACAACCGTTGTCTTTTCATTGATATTGAACCTCTCGCAGGACCTCTTCTCGCATAGCTGGTTTCAAGGCAGCTTCTGTCACCAGATCGACTTCACACTCCAGCAACGTCTCCAAATCATTTTTCAATTCAATAAACTTTAAGCCAACTGGCCGATCAAAAGATACTATTATTGTAGAAGACTTCAATAACGTTGCGGGTCATCCGTACATCTACGCGATGCTTGATATATTCATAGGGAACGGAATAGTGCATTTTCTCAACGCTTATATGATAATTGAATTGGACAGTGGCGGCCTTCCAGGTCGCCAACTCATAGGGGGTAGCAGGCAATGGGAGTAGAAACGGCTACAGGTAAATCCTGATGATCGTAGGCATAGAGCGAGAGTTCGGTTTGACCATACCAATCTAAAGTCTATGGAGTCCAACGCTTTGAGACAATATGCCTTCACACATGAATTTGGTCATGCAGTGGGATTAAAGCATAATAATGATCCCGGAGTTGCTTCAGTTATGCGTGACGATAAGATAGTGGCATCAAGCAATATGCCGCAACCAATTGATAAAAGTCACATTATTGAAAAATATGGGAAATAAGGAGGGAGCCATCGTCATGAAATTTAAAAAGACACTGTCGGTTGCTGTAGGAGTGATACTTTTATCTGCCGCTGGTTATATGTATGCAGATGGTAGAACAACAATTTCTGAAATTGAAGCAATGTCTGTTACTCACAAAAGCTTAGATGAGCTTGAGAACCGTTCGGAATTGATTGTATCAGGCGAGCCTATTGCTAGCGAGAATCATTTCATAACTGATGAAGAAGGATTTGTCGAGGAAGGTTTTACGATTACCAGCTTCAAAATTGATAGCATTTACGCCAACAAATCGAATAAAACGCTGAACTCGGGTGAGATTATTAAAGTTTCTGAACCCGTGTATACCGTTGACAATGGAATAAAACCAGGCAAAACGCAATTTACAATTGAAGGGTACGAACTTATGAAAAAATCGGGAAGATACCTCCTTGTGTTGCGGCCTGACTTGACATATCCTGATTTATACGTAATCGTTGGTGTTAATGAAGGAAAGTATAGGCTAGACGTTTCTGAAAAAAGTGTTGCGGGGACAGGTAAGTTTAAAAATGAGTTAATTAGCAAATACAATATCCGGTAATGCCTGTTAAGGGAGAGTAAATTTTCGTGAAACCGGTTCTTTCATGACACGACGAAAAGTAGCTCATGTACATTGAGCTGCTTTTCGTCTTGAATGTCTCGAAAAGCATAATATATAACTTATTACATCCGATCTGGTGGTAGTCTGGGGAGTGAGCGCACAGTGTCATACGTCAGTTTCCGTGCTTACACTAAGCGTGTTTGCACGACTTAGCCATTGTAGGCGGAGGCCCCGTAGGCTTGGCCGCGCTGTTGACAGCCCAGTTCTATTCTCCCGCTGAAATCATTATGATCGATCTGGATGACAACCGCCTCGAAGTCGCCCAAAAATTCGGAGCGACAAAAGCGGTGAATTCCTCCGACGGCAAAGCGGTTGAGAAAATATTGGAGCTTACGGGCAATAAAGGCGTCGATGTGGCGATTGAAGCGGTCGGAATTCCCGCGACCTTCGCGCTCTGCCAGGAAATTATCGCCGCAGGCGGACACATTGCGAATGTCGGCGTACATGGCAAAAGCGTCGAGCTTCACCTCGAAAAGCTGTGGATCCGCAACGTCACCATCACGACCGGCCTCGTCAGCACAAATTCGACGCCGATGCTTCTTAATACGGTCAAATCGGGCAAGCTGAAGCCCGAGCAACTGGTGACTCACCGGTTCAGCTTCGATCAGATCGAACAAGCGTACGACGTCTTTAAAAACGCAGCAAAAAACAAAGCGTTGAAAGTGATTATTTCCAACGATTAAAATACTGTTCTCCATCCATTAGGGCTGTCCCGGATTTTGCAGAGGGACAGCCCTTTATATTCGTTTCGCAAACCCTCATCAGATCAAGAGCGTTAACACTTGGCCTTAAGTCATCGGGGAAATGGTCCAACGGAAAATTTTTCCCCGTTCCCTATTGACCGAAAGAAAAAAGTGTAGTAAAGTTTGGTTGTGTTTTTCATTGACTTTATATTCAATCAAAAAAAGAGGTGGATTATAAATGACTACTTATCATGTTGACGTCTGTATTGTCGGTGCAGGACCAGCCGGCGCATTCCTTGGATATCTGCTGGCCCAAAAAGGGATTCGAACGCTGCTGATCGAACGGCATGAGGAGCTTGACCGTGAATTCCGCGGCGAACACTTACACGGCGATGTGGCGGACTTATTGAAGAAATACCGGCTTTTTGATAAGGTTCGGGAACTGGGGATTTTACCGATGAAGAGGGTTGAATTTTTTATCGGCACCAAAAGGGTCATGTCCGTCACGCCTGACCTGTTCGGTATCGAGCATGTCGGCATTCACTTCCCCCATAAGCACCTGCTTAGCGTACTCATCGAAGAAGCGCAGCAAACCGGTTGTTTGGAATTGCTTATGAAAACGACCGTTACGGAGTTAATCATCGAGCAAGATCATGTGGTAGGATTAAAAGCGAAAGGTAAAGATGGGGAAGTTGAGGTTCGCAGCAAAATTGTCGTAGGGGCTGACGGAAGATATTCGAGCGTAAGAAAACTGGCGAATATTCCCGCAACAATAGCCAAGCATGGTTATGATGTTCTATGGGCGAAAATACCGGTTCCGTCCGATTGGGAACCGACGATGCGGATCGTGCTCGTCAATCATACCCAAATTACCCTCTTCGCCTGTACCGGAGGTTATGTCCAGATCGGATGGCAAATTCCCGAAGGATCGTTCCCTTCTCTCCGGAAGCAAAATTTTGAGCCTTTTATCGATACGTTATTGAAAGCCGCGCCGGAATTAAAGCCATTCGTCGATCGGCATATTCGGGATTGGAACGATTTTATATGCCTCCCCGTTCAGAGCTGCAAATGTGAAACATGGGTGAAGAATGGCCTGGTCATTATGGGAGACGCTGCGCATACGATGAGCCCGGCAGGCGGAATCGGCGTCAATGCGGCGATGAAAGATTCGGATGTTCTGGCCCCGATCATCTGCGATGCCCTTCAAGCCCAAGACTTTTCACGCGCGAAATTGATTGCGTTTGAACAGATGCGGCGGGATGAAATCGATAAGCTGCAGGAAGGTCAGGTTCGGCAAGAAAAAGCGATGGAGAAACTAAACAAAAGCATCATGCTAAAGCACCTTTTTTATTGGAATATGCGGGTTTTGGACAAAATGCCCTGGAAGGGAAAAATATTTGCCAAAATGTATGCCGCCAACAAATAAACGGAGGAACAACGTATGCCCAGAACGGAAGAACAAAATCAACAAATTCGGGACGAACGTCAAGAGCAGATTCTTCAGGCGGCTTTGAAAGTGTTCGCCCGCAGGGGCATGGCCGCCGCCAAAATAAGCGATATTGCCTCTGAGGCGGGATTAAGCCACGGCCTGGTTTACCATTATTTCAAATCCAAGGAAGAGATGTTCACCACGCTGGTTAAAAAGGCATTGCAGGGGTCCGCTCTCGTCATTCAATATGCCAGGCAACAAGCGGGATCCCCTCTGCAACAACTGCGCTGGATGACGCAAATGATTTTGCAAAACATTGCCGGTGAGGGAGCTTATCTCTTTTTGATCATGATACAAGCTTTTACATCCGATGCCGTACCGGAGGAAGTGAAACAGATGATGGACGATGAGCTTGCGTTTTCAGCCATCAAGGCTACCTTGCCCTTAATCGAAGCCGGCCAGCAAACCGGAGAAATCATGCATGACGATCCCGAGAAATTGGCGGTGCTGTACTACTCCCTTATTCAAGGTCTGGCCATCAGCAAAATCCAATGGAAGGATTGTCCGATGCCCGATGCGGATTTGGTTTTGAGAGTTTTGAAGGCTCGTCCCGAATCATGATTCAGGCTCATCTACCCGATTATATTTCTTCCCTGCTTGAACCGTGCCGTCTTGTCCCAAATCGGTTCCTTCTTGGTAAGTTTTAATTTGATTTGATAGTAAACGCCTCTTATAAGCAGGAAAAGCCATAATTGGGCATATGAAAAATACATCAAAAACGATACCAATAAATCGATCGGACGAAGTGTTTTATCGGACATCTGCGCAGTAACGAGCTGGACGTAATACATCAGCCATAACTCGAACCAGAGAATAAGCAGCGGAGTCGTCGCCGTACTTTGAACCTTGCCGGCAAGTCCCAATAAAAACCACATCTGACACAAGCAGAAAAAATACGAAACAGATGTAAACAAGAATGAGCTGCGCTGAATGAATAAAGTTTCTTCCGCGCAGCAATCGCGGATTTTTGATCGTTTTCTCAATCAAATACAGATTTCCCTGCATCCAACGCGTACGCTGTCTCAACCAAACCTTGAAGTTTTCCGGCTCCTGCTACCATGTTCTCGCATCGGGCACAATCGGCAACAGACCGCCAATGTGGGTTAAAGTTAACGTGAGATCAGCGTCTTCAGCCAGCGCATAAGGGTCGTATTCCCCGACCCGCTCCAGTATGTCGCGACGGATAATGAGATTGGTTCCCGTTAACGAGCCGAGTTTGAACAGTCCCCATCTCCCGGCCTGCATCAGCAATTGAAATGCGGAAAACTCCAAAGCAATCATGCTGATCGATATCCCGTAATTCAACACCCGAGACTTTCCTCTCGGTGTGCCGGGCGGAACTTCAATATGGTGAATATGAGCATAAGAATCGTCGTAATACTGCGCGATCTCACCCGTCTCATCTGTCGAACTATCGTTCAAAAGATAAATGCGAAGCTCTCCGGGATATTCCAGCTTACTCATCGCATGGAGGGTATCCGCCATGACAACCCCCTCGTTATGGGCCGGAATTAAAACGGCAACGCTCGGATAATGCTTCAAGGGCTTCGTTTTCGGCTTTTTTCTGGCGCGAAACAAAAAACCGCCCACTGTAAGAATCGAGTAGTAGAGGACAAGCAGCCAAAAACAAATGGCAACAAAATTTAATACGGTATTCATGATGCTGCATGCCCCATTCTCCAAGAAGCCACAGCCTCAGAGAAAGCCGCGAAATCGTCGGCAACATCATGAATACTGTACACAAAATCGTTCATCGTCAGATTGTATTCCGCATCCACTTTTTGGGCCAGACGCTGCAATACGATCTGAACTCCCTCTTCGCCCGTATTGGACAAGAAAACGATAATGCGATTGTGTCCGCCGTTACCGACCAAATCATAATTGACTCGCACGGATTGAAGCAATAATTGGGTCAGTTTCTCATAAACCACACGCTTTTGATAATCTTTTTCCCCTAAAACCTCAAACACGACGTAATATGCCTTTTCCCCTCTTCGCTTCATTCCGGAAATAAGAAGCTTCGCTCTTTCCATGAATTCATTAAAAGTCAATATATCCGTGGAAGGTTCTAATTTACGAAGCTCCATGACTTCTTTTTCAAGACTTATGTATCGCTCTCTCGCTTTATTAATACTATACATCAGCAGCCATGAAGCGACAGCGGACAGCGTGTAAATGCATTGTTTTAAAATTTGGATCATTTGTATGTCAAAATTTAATTTTTTCCCCCATGTAACCCCCACGCTGTAAAAACCATGTCCCAGAACATATACGATAAGAAAAGCAAAGCCGATCCTGGACGAAGTAAACATCGCCAATAAACCGATCAGGAAGCTGGCTGACAACATAAATAAAAGTTCATAAGTATCCAGATAAAGAACTCCCGCTACATTCGATGCACATAAAAGAATAAAGATGATCATGAAAGTTGTTCTTTGATGCATGCTCCCTATCCTTCTCAAATGCTTTTCATCTACGCTCCGCTGCTGAAACCATTATACAGCCTTTTCGTTTTCTTAAATAGACGTCGAAAGCATGCAAGCAAAGCTAAACGGCCTCTGTCCGATGGCATTCATGGACGGAGGCCGCTTCATTTCTTTATTTATTTGTACGGTCTACACGACAGGTTGCAGTTCGCGGTTCAGACCGAGCGTTCGCGCTGTCGAAGCATGAATTTCACGGATAAGCTCCGGATTTTTCGCAAGCGACACGCCGTAAGAAGGAATCATTTCTTTGATTTTCGGTTCCCATGCTTTCAGTTGCTGCGGGAAGCATTTTTCGATGACCTCAAGCATGACGGAAACGGCGGTCGAAGCGCCCGGAGAAGCGCCGAGCAACGCGGCGATCGACCCATCGGCGGCACTGACAACTTCCGTACCGAATTGAAGCGTTCCCTTTCCGCCGGCGGCCGTATCTTTGATCACTTGCACACGCTGGCCGGCCACCAGCAAATCCCAATCCTCGCTTCTGGCGTTCGGGATAAACTCCCGCAGCTCTTCCATGCGCTTTTCTTTCGATAGCATCACTTGCTGGATCAGATATTTTGTCAGCGAAAGATTTTTGGCGCCTGCCGCGAGCATCGTTATAACATTATGCGGTTTGACAGAACCGAACAAATCGAACATGGAACCGGTTTTCAAGAACTTCGGCGAGAAACCGGCAAACGGTCCGAAAAGCAACGATTTTTTATTATCGATAAACCTGGTGTCAAGATGCGGTACAGACATCGGCGGTGCGCCAACCTTAGCCTTTCCGTAGACTTTGGCATGATGCTGCGCTACAATCTCCGGATTATTGCACACCATAAACAGGCCGCTTATCGGGAATCCTCCAATATGCTTTCCTTCCGGGATGCCGGACTTTTGAAGCAAAGGAAGACTTCCGCCGCCGCCGCCGATAAAGACGAATTTTGCCGTATGGCGCTCGACGGCGCCGCTATCGATATTCCGCACTTTCAATTCCCACAAGCCGTCGCCGGTACGTTTAATATCCTCGACTTTATGTTTGAATTTGATCTCGACGTTTTTACTCTTCAAGTGGTCGAACAGCATGCGCGTTAAAGCGCCGAAGTTGACATCCGTACCGGATTCGATTCTTGTTGCCGCAATCGGTTCATGCAATACCCGGTCTTTCATAATAAGCGGAATCCACTCCGTCAATTTGGCCGGGTCATCGGAAAATTCCATCCCTTGAAACAGCGGATTGCCCGTCATCGTTTCAAAACGTTTTTTCAAAAACGCTACATTTTTTTCCCCTTGCACCAAACTCATATGAGGCAACGGCATAATAAAGTCCTGCGGATTGCGAATCAGATTGCTGTTTACAAGATAAGACCAGAACTGCAAGGAAACTTGAAACTGTTCATTTACTTTTACAGCTTTGCTAATATCTATGGATCCGTCCGGTTTTTCGGCTGTGTAATTAAGCTCGCACAGGGCGGCATGTCCCGTTCCGGCGTTATTCCATTCGTTAGAGCTTTCCTCTCCTGCGCTCGCCAGCTTCTCAAACACCGTAATGTCCCAGTCTGGCGCCAATTCTTTCAGCAGCGACCCTAAAGTCGCACTCATGATTCCGGCACCGATCAAGATAACGTCTGTTTTGGTTTGTCCCATTTTTACCGTCCTAACACGCTAATATTTTGAAGAAAAGATATAGCCACTCCTTCTTAGGCTCCACAGCAAGTCAGGGTGCGACCGAGTCACACCCTTGTCCGGATCAATATAACGTAATCATAGTGTATCGCTTCACTATCCGATCATAATATATCACTTCACTATGAATAATGGATTAAGATATTTTCTATTATATGATAGTTATCTTCTATTTTAAAGCCGGTAAATTTAGTGATGGCATGCCATTGCAGGCAAAAAGTACGGTATTGGCCCTAAAAAAATCTGGAAATACACAAATTCATGGCCTTAAACCCGGCTGCATGCAAGGATGTAATTTGGGACTGTATTCCAGAAAGCAAAATGTTGTAACGCAAATCCGTTCGTATCGATGTCATCCGAATATAAAACCGTTCCAGTTCATTACTGCGTAATCCGATTTCGGGTAATTTGTAATGTCTTATTTTTCAATTCCGCGATTTCATCGTTACTCTTTTTTATATTTGTCTTTGAGGATACCGGAACCAATCCCCGCACCGACCATCAGAAATAAAGGTCCAAAATTCCATAACAGCTTCCCGCCGAACAACGTAATGTCCATTGGAGTTAATTTATTTAAAGCAAGAACGCCCAACTTTATCAATAACAGGACCACACCTGCTAAAAACAACACATCAAATGTTGCTTTTAATTTTGGATAGGCTAATTTTTTACCATCTCTTATCACTTTCTTGGTCAACTCCTCATCGCTTCTTAATAATTCATCAATCGTCACACCGAAGAGATCGCTTAAGTTAATGATGACTTCAATGCTCGGATAGTTCTGGCCATTTTCCCATTTTGAAACAGACTGTCGACTTACAAAAAGTTTCGCTGCTAATTCCTCTTGGGACCACCCCTTCTTCTTTCTTTCCATTTTTAGCTTCTCGGCAAATATCATTTTTCAGCAGCAACCTTTCTGTTATTTATTCGCCATTATTGGATATTCCCAACCGAAAGTAAAGACCGCTTTGGTTGCGGTGCCCCCGCAACCCCTGGTTGCAATTGAAATTCCCTCAAGTCATCTTCGTAAAGGCAAATCAAAAGCCCTCATCGAGAGGGCTTTCGATCATACGATTACGAATTTGCTTGTTCATCCTCAGCGGACGGCCAGCCGCCCCAGAGATTAGACAGATGTCCGTCCGGATCACGAAGCGTAAAGCTGTAGCCTCCGCTCGGCTTATAAATCAGTTCTCCCGCTTCAATTCCCTTTTCCTTGATTTCGCGATACGCATCGTGAATGTTATCAACCTGCAAAGAGATTATAGGCTGAAGCTGCCCAGAGCTATTGGTGAAATCCAGGCTCGGAACCTTTGGACAACGAATCAAGCCAAGTCCTACGCCGCCGACATTCAACCAAGCCTCATTGTCACCCGGTCGGAAGTCAAATGTAAACGGAATACCCAGCACCTCTTGATACCATTTTACCGATACTTCCAAATCTTTTACCGGCAACTTGTTCGCCGCCACATTGTTTGTCGGGAAAATTGCAAAATCTCGTCACTTTTATTGGCGGTGCCCCAGCACCAATTCAACCGACAATAGCCTAATGCCTTCTGTACACTGACGGAGGATTAGGCTATTCTTATGTTTAAAAATACAAATAAAAAATGCTCCCGACCTTTGGCGAGGCTACCAGGAGCATTTACACAAACCACATATGAACAAGATACTTCCTTTTGGCCGTTCTTGCAAGGCCTATTTGCGTCTCTATGGAGATTGTTCTCCAAACGTTGAATTAAGTTGCTCCATTTGCAACCGCACTTTACATAAACACGGTCGTTATTACCGATCTGTTTCATCCAAATACGACACGGTCATTATACCCATCTACCGGTGGCTCTGCCAAGATTGCGGAATAACGGTCTCGTTGTTGCCGGATTTTCTCGTACCATGGGCGAGATTCGTGACATGGGTTCGGGAAGCGGCGATCAATCGAAAACTGCAAGGGCGATCCATGCAGAACATCGTCTTAACAGTTGCATCTCCAGCCGTTGGGATCTCCCGCAGCACCGTAAAGCGTTGGTGGAAACATCATCTTGGCAAAGCTTCATCCGTATCTTTGTGGATTGCAGGCCAGCTGGTTGGAAGCGGCTTGAATAACGATCTATTCGAATTGCACCCTTCCCCGGCGGCGTCTTCACCGGTGCATACTGCGGCTTGGTTGCAGCGCCTTCTATCTTGAAAATCTAA